>JAEZKS010000230.1 GCA_023436075.1 Methanobacteriota archaeon | reverse complement strand
GTCGGCCTGCACGCCGGCGCCGCCGCCTGAGTCAGAGCCGGCGATGGTCAGGGCGATGATGTCCATGAGGGAAAATATGGCGCGGGCGGGTATTAATGATTACCGATGGTGAGATAAAGTTTAAAAGGGGCAGGGCCAAAGGTCGTATTATGCGTGAAAACGACCGTGTGAGGGTACGCCGGGAGATCAAGATCACCATTGACGGAGAGACGATCCCCGAAGGGACAGAAGGCGTCATCATCGCCAAGATCACAGGCAGCGGCAAGAACACCTTCGAGGTGGACTTCGGCGAGTACGGGACTGTTTTCTGCGATAAGTACGACCTCGATGTCATCCGGGAATAAACGACCACTCAGGTCAGTCGCGCGCGATCCGCCGCCCCCGGTCATATAGCTTATTGTATCAACTTATTGTATCAGCCTGCGTTTCATCAGCACGGTCGAGATCGCATAGAAAATGATCGCGAAAACTGCCATCCATATGATGTCCCCGATGAAGCTCCATGAGTACTGGCCCAGCGGCGCCGGGCGGATTACGTTGACCGCATGCGTCAGCGGCATGAACCAGGCGATCGCAGGGACGATGCCCGGCAGGTTGCTCCCCTCGATCGGGAAGAATACGCCCGACAGCAGGAACATCGGCGAGATCACGAGCGTGAAGTAGTAGTTGAACGAGTCGATGGTCGGCACGATTGAGGTAAAGAACATGCCTAGCGAGGCAAAGACCAGCCCCACGATGACGACCGTAGGCATGATGACAAGGAACGATTCCGGCCTCACCAGTCCGAGCCCGAGGATCACGATGAAGATGCAGATGCCGCTGATCAGCGCTTTGGTCGCGCCCCAGAGGATCTCGCCCAGCACGATGTCCTCGACGTTCACCGGCGTGACCAGCACGGCGTCGTAGGTCTTCTGGTAGATCATGCGGACGAAGGTCGAATAAGTGCATTCCGATGATGCGGCGAACATGGCGGAGTACGAGAGGATGCCCGGCGCCAGGAACTGCTGGTATGGGATGCCCTGGATGTTTCCCACGAAGAATCCGAGGCCGTAGCCGAGGGCAATGATGTACAGCAGCGGCTCGGCGAACGTCGGCAGGATGCTGGATATGAAGAACTTCCGGAACACCTCGAAGTCCCGGCCCCAGACATGCCGGGCCCTGAGTGATGGCAGATCAATCCTCATCCGAGCTTTTCACCTCCCGTCAGCTTGAGAAACACGTCCTCGAGGTTGGTCTGCCGGATGGTGCGGTACTCTTCAGGAACTGCCCCGCACTTCTTTCGAAGCTCTTCCTCGTCGTTGCCGTACACGTACAGGCGATTGCCCACGTGCTCGATGGGGCCGGGTATTTTCTGGCGGATGCTCTGCACTGCCGCACCGTTTGGCGCGTAGAGCTCACAGACACTCTGGCCGGCCACGCGCGCGATCAGTTCCTCCGGCGTGCCGGTCTCGAGGATCTTCCCGCCGAACATGACGGCGATGCGGTCGCAGAGTTCCTGTGCCTCGTCCATGTAGTGCGTCGTGAGCACGATTGTCTTGCCCTCCGTCTTCAGCCGGATCACCGTGTCCCATATCTGCCGCCGTGCCTGCGGGTCCAGCCCGGTGGTCGGCTCGTCGAGGATCAGGATCTTCGGGTCGTTGATCAGCGCCCGGGCGACGATCAGCTTCCGCCGCATGCCGCCGGAAAGGTCATCGACCGGCGTACGGGCTTTCTCCCCGAGGTCGAAGAATCCTATCAGGTAGTCGATCCGCTCCTTTGCAATCCGGGCAGGAATGTCGAAATATCTCGAGAAGACCACCAGGTTCTCATAGACACTCAGGTCCCGGTCCAGGGTGTCGTCCTGGGTGGCCACGCCGATCATGGCCTTGACCTGACGTGGGTCATGCTTCACGCTGACGCTGTCGACGATTATGTCGCCCAGGGTGACCGGCGTGCGACAGTAGATCATCTTCATCACCGTCGTCTTGCCGGCGCCGTTCGGCCCGAGGAAGCCGAAACACTCCGCCCGATCGATGGAAAACGAGACGTGGTTGACCGCCCGCAGGCGGCTGTAGTCCTTGACCAGGTCCAGGCCCTCGACGATCGCCATGTATAGTAAAATGGGCATTAACATATTTGTCGTTTTCCAGCTTGCCAGCGGCATAGAGAATAGAAAGACCATCGTTAGCACGTGTCGACGCCTGTGCGCCCTCGAAAAAACGTCGACTGAAAAAATATATCTAAGTTAGCTTATTGTGTATAATGTCGATAAGCAGCGACGCAAATTGATTATAACGAAGGATGCCAGATGACGAAGATATCGCTGAAATATGGCAAAGGACAGTTCGAGATCGACGTGCCGGAGAAGAACCTTGCCGGGATCATCACGCCGGATGAGCTTGCGGGCGTGGCCGACGAGCAGGCGGAAATACGCCGGGCGCTGGCTGAGCCCGTCGGCTCGCAGAAGCTACGCGATCGTGTGAAGGCCGGCATGAAGGTCGCCGTCATCATCAGCGATGTCACCAGGCCCGTTCCTTCTTACAAATTTTTACCGACACTGCTGGACGAAATCAACGCTGGCGGCGTGTCTGACAAAGACGTCACCGTTGTCGTGGCGCTCGGCAGCCACCGGAAATCCACTGAGGAAGAGCGAAAGGCACTGGCCGGAAAGGCATACGGCCGCGTCCGGGTCATCGACATGGACCCCAATGACTGCAAGCGCGTCGGCACTTCGAGCTTCGGCCATCCAATCGACATCTACCGGGGCATCGTCGACGCTGATTTCGTTGTCTGCACAGGCAACATCGAGTACCATTACTTCGCCGGCTACTCGGGCGGGCCGAAGGCCATTTTGCCCGGCTGCGCCAGCCACGACACCATCCAGAACAATCACGCCATGATGGTCAGGCCTGAGGCGGAGTCCGGCCGGCTCGACAGCCCTATCCGCCGGGAGATCGATGAGCTGCCATCGATGATGAACGTCGGCTTCCTGCTCGACGTAGTGCTGAACAGCAAGAAGGAGATCGTTGCCGTATGCGCGGGCGATCCGATCAAGGCGCACCGGAAGGGCGTCGAGATCGTGGACCGCATGTACAGCGTCCGCGTGCCTCCGGCAGACATCGTCGTAGTCAGCGCGGGCGGGTACCCTAAGGACATCAACATGTACCAGGCCCAGAAGGCAATGGACAACGTCAAGCACGTCGTGAAGCCTGGTGGCACCATGATCATGATCGCCGAGTGCAGCGAGTGCTTGGGCAACGATGTGTTCGCCTGCTGGGTGGACGAGGCAGTGACCATCGAGGACCAGGCCGCTCGCATGGACCGGAAGTTCGAGCTGGGAGGCCATAAGGCGTCAGTCATCGCACGGACCGCCATGAAATGCGAAATCCGACTCGTCTCGAAGATACCTGACGAGCAGGTACGGAAGATGTTCCTCACCCCTGCGAAGTCACCGCAAGATGCGCTGGCTGAGGCCATAAAGAAGCACGGCCACGATGCGCAGGTGCTAATTTCGCCGTACGGCGGCATGATGCTATCGAAGCCAGCCTGAACGCTCGCACGACATGGCGGCTATTCGGCATCTTTTTTTACGATAACCAATATTTATGCTATAAGAATTGCTGTTAGTCCAAAAAAATGCCCTTTTCCCATAGAAGTTTTTTATTCTGGCAACCTAACCTTTTTTCAATTATGGAGGGTATTGAAGATGAGGGTAAAATTATTACTAGCATTGGCCATTGCCAGCGTGCTCCTGATCGGCGCGATTGGCGTTGCCGCAGCAACGACCACGCCGACGGCAGCTGATCTGACGTATGCGGCAGACAAGGATATTAGCTCGTTCGGCTTCCCGGACCTCGGCGTCTCCGACACGGTTGTATCGGGCGTCCCGACGACGGATGACGTCATGGTCGATGCGCTCACGCCGACGATCAAGAAGGAGTCGCCTGACGTCACTGGCTTGATCCCTGACAGCAGGGTCAAGGAGACAGCGACCAATATCCCCGGGCCGATCGTTGGCCTGAACTCTCCGACAGTGAACGTATTCAGCGTCCCTGTCTGTATATCTACACCGGAGATCTTTCCGGAGTTTGCGCCGATCCTCCTGGCTCCCGAGGTAGATCTGGGGCTGCCCAAAGTTAATCTGGAGCTGAACGCTTTCGATATCAATCCGGCCATTATCGACCCGTAGAGTACAATGGCACGACAGCCGGCGGCAGATCACACCCTGCTGGCTGACGCGTCAGGATAGCTCCGCCAAAGATCGGCATCGACAGCGTTGAAGCCCGCGACGCCCGGGCTTCATCCCGGGCATGCAGCCTTTACGGGAAGGTCTGGTACTCTGCGCCCGCCCCGCTCAATGGCTTTTCCGGGTTCGCAGCAGGCTGCGGCAACGCAGCCTCTTGCGAATGCGCTAATTATATCAGAGAACAAGATCACTCTATTGTTGGATGACCAAAGAAGAGACCCTACAGGTGCTCCGGGAGCAAGGCGACTACGTCTCTGGCGAACTGCTGGCTGAACGGCTCGGCATCTCACGGGCCGCCGTATGGAAGCACATCCAGGCATTGACGAGGGAGGGCTACGTGATCGAGTCACAGCAGAACCGCGGATACCGCCTGGTTTCTGCGCCTGATTGTCTCTACGGGGCAGAGGTCCTGAACGGGTTGCAGACCCGCATGATCGGCCGCCATATCGTTCATCTCGAATCGACCGGCTCAACGAACACCATCGCACGGCAGCTTGCCGAGGAAGGCGCGGATGAAGGCACAGTCGTCATTGCAGAGACCCAGACCGGCGGCAAGGGCCGGCTGGGCCGCCACTGGGTCACCAGGCCCGGCGGCGCATGGCTGTCAGTCATCCTCAAACCCGGCATCGACCCTGCCCATGCGGCGAGCATCACCCTGCTTGCAGCCGTATCCGTGACCAAGGCGCTGCGAGAGATGGGCGCCGAGGCGGCCATCAAGTGGCCGAACGATGTGCTGGTCAACGGCAAGAAAATCTGCGGCATCCTGACCGAGATGAGCGCCGAGACGGATGCGGTCAGCTTCATCGTCCTCGGCATAGGCGTGAACCTGAACAACGACGTACCGCTGGAGACCGCGACCACCCTCAAGGCCGAGCTCGGGCAGAAGGTCGACCGGGTAAAGTTCGTTCAGGTCCTGCTGGAATCACTCGAAGAAGACTACCTGGCATTCAAGGAACAGGGATTCACCCCCATTCTGTGGAGCTGGCGAAGATACTCTGACACGCTCGGGCGCCCGGTAGAGGCCACCTATCAGGGGGAAGTCATCCGGGGCGTGGCACAGGACATTGCTGACGACGGCGCCTTAATCGTGAAGACAAAAGATGGCACGATCCGGAAAATAGTCTCAGGCGATTGCATACACCTCAGGAAGCTATGAGCAACCTATAAATATTTGTAAACCTGTTTCACAATGACCGTTTACATGACTGAGAATCGCACACGCTCATCCTATGTCCGGAAGATGGTCTACGCCTCGCTGTTTGCTGCACTGACCGCGGTTGGCGCATGGATATCGATCCCGCTGCCCCACGTGCCAATCACGCTGCAGACGCTATTCACCATGCTGTCCGGGGCGATGCTTGGCCCGTACTTCGGTGCGCTGGCCATGATCGTCTACGTGCTAATGGGCCTGATCGGATTGCCGGTATTTGCCAATGGCACGTCTGGACTCGGCATGCTGCTGGGCCCTGCCGGCGGCTACCTCATAGGGTTCATCGTCGGCGCTGTCATTATCGGACTGCTGGTCCGGATGAAGAAGAAGCCCGGTTTTCTGTGGCTATGCCTGGCCATGGCGATCGGGGAGTTTGTCGTGCTCGCCTTCGGCACGGCGTGGCTATTCATTTCCACAGGCGGGTCCGTCGAAACAGCAATCGCCGCCGGCTTCCTGCCCTTTGTGCCCGGCGACATCCTGAAGATCGCCGTCGCCGCCCTGATCGCCCGGAAGATCGAGGTATGAGGCAATGATCGAGGTCCGTCGCGTCAGCTTATCTTACGGCTGCATTCCCGCGCTGAAGGACGTTTCTCTCGACGTCAGGCCGGGCGAGCACGTCGCCATCATGGGGCCGGCTGCCTCCGGCAAGTCAACCCTCGCGAAGGTCATGGACGGCCTGCTGCTGCCCGACTCTGGCAAATGCATGGTGGACGGCATCAGCACTTGTGAAAACCCGATGTACGCCCGCAGCCATGTAGGGCTTGTGTTCCAGGAACCGGAAGGCCAGGCCGTAGCCCGCCGCGTGGAGGACGACGTAGCATTCGGTCCGCGCAACCTCGGCGCTGAAGACCTCAAAGAGAGAGTAGCGGAAGCAATACAGCTGGCTGGCGTCGCTCATCTCGCCGACCGGAGCATCCACAGCCTCTCCGGGGGACAGAAACAGCTCGTCGCTATCGCGGGAGCGCTGGCCATGCGCCCTGCGTATCTTGCTCTGGACGAGCCGACGTCGATGCTGGACAGCGCAGGCGTGAAGATGGTCGCGGACGCCATAGCACGGCTCAAGAAAGAAGGCAAGGGCATTGTCGTCATCACTCACGACCCAGCGATGGCTGTTGACGCCGACCGGCTGGTCGTGATGTCGGCAGGGAGTGTCGTTGCGCAGGGCATTCCGCGCGAAGTATTTTCTAATTGCCCTGAAGGCCTGATAGAACTGCCAGAGATGGCCAGGCTCTCGGTTTCTCTCCGGAACAAAGGCATTGCCGCAGGGCGCCTGTGGTTGAGCTCACAAGAGGCGATGAAAGACCTATGTCCCTGAAGGCCGAAGCGGTCAGCTATAGCTACGAGGGCATGAAAGCATCGGCCCTCGACTCGATCAGTCTCGACGTGAAGAAAGGCGAGCTCGTCATCGTATGCGGGAGCAACGGCTCGGGAAAATCGACGCTGCTGCGCTGCTTGGCCGGACTGACGAAGCCTTCATCCGGGCAGATCACTATCGATGGGCAGCCCGCGGAAAAATTGAGACAGAAGATCGGGCTCGCCATCCAGTTTCCCGAGCGGATGCTGTTCGAGCGCACTGCCTTTGACGACATCGCATTCGGGCCGCGCAACATGGGAATGCCAGCCGTCGAGGTGAAAAGAAGAGTCGAGGCAGCAATCGACGCCGTAGGTCTCAGACGAGAGATGCTCGGCGTCTCGCCTCGGACCATGAGCCACGGGCAAAAAAGACTGCTGGCTATCGCCTGCGCCATCGTGCACGAGCCGGAGTATCTGTTCCTCGATGAGCCAGCTGCGGGCCTGGACTGCCATGGCCGGAGAAAGATCACATGCCTGATCGACGATCTGAACAGAGCCGGGATGACCATCGTCGTGGCGTCCCATGATCCGCAGGGCCTGCTCGACCGGTGCTCACGGCTGGCTGCACTTGAAAACGGGCACGTCATTGTCAATGCTCCGCCATCCTTTGCC
>JAEZKS010000144.1 GCA_023436075.1 Methanobacteriota archaeon | reverse complement strand
CTCCGTAATGGCGAGAAGAAGGTCTGCTCGCGATGCCGCCGGGATCTCGGGCCGTTCGACGTCAAGATCATCGACCGGAACGTGCCCTATTGTGAGGAGTGCTACCGGAGCGCCCGGGAAGCCGGCGAGGGCCGCCGGTTCTATCTGGCAGAGTGGGCTGGCATGATTACCCGGCCTGGCACTACCGCGCTGCGGGATCCCGAGAACCTCGTAGAGTGCGGAAACTGCGGCTATGTGGTTACCCGCGACCGGCTCGAGACATTCCCGAAAGATGCCCGTGGTAAGCTCCGCTGCCCGCGTTGCGAGAAGAAGTTCGTCCCGCCAGCCGGGCAGACCCTTGCCAAAGCGAAGCAGGCAAAGCCCGGGCCCCATACGATGAAAGCCGAGGACTTCACCGTCACGGCTCAGCTGTTCAAGTGCCTCGGCGACCCCTGCCGTGTGAAGATCATCGAGTCGCTGAGCGAGAAGGAACTATGCGTCATCGAGGTCGTCGATATCACCGGGGCCCAGTACTCCGCCGTCTCCTATCACCTCAAGATGCTCAAGGACCTCGGCATCATCCGGTCCTTCGAGCGGGGCAACTTCGTGGTCTACTCGCTGACCGACAAGGGCCAGATCGTCCACGAGTTCATCGAGAAGTCGAAGAGCCTGAAGTAAGCAGCTGCACACAGTGAGAATCGCCCTGCCGTTGGAACGTTCGTTCGTCCGGCTCTGGAATGCGCACGCGCGCGAGGCGGCCTGCGGGCAAGAAAAGAAAAAATGTTTTTGTTTTTCGGGTAAGCGTACAGGGGAACTTTTTACCAAAAAGCTCCCCTTGCACCCTTCGAAACATCGCTTTTTTATTTGCCCATAAGAGGGCAGCGTCGAGAACCGAGAGAACCTTTTCCAAAAAGGTTCTCCGATAGACTCTCGAAGACTAGTCTTCCTTCCACTTCATCACTGCTACGCCGACCGCAAACAGCACGATGCCGACCACGGCGACGACCGCCAGGCTGAACAGCGCTACGTCGTTGTTGCCGGTGATCATGGAGCTGCGCAGGCCATCGTTCAGGTACGTCAGCGGCGAGACCTTCGCGAGATACTGAAGGAACCAGGGCATCTGCTCGACTGGGAAGAATGACCCCGAGACGAACATCAGCGGGAAGGTCAGCGCACTGGCTGCATTGGCCGCAGTTTCCTCGTCCTTGATGAAGCTTGCGATGATCATGCCCAGGCCCGAGAAGACGGCGCCACCTGCGATGATCACGATGATCATCATCGGGTTGATGTTGGGAACCACGCCGAAGGCCAGGTACCCGGCGAACAATGCGACCGCCGTCGATATCATCAGGATGATCGTCTGGGTGATGATCCGGCCCGCGTTATAGCCGATGCGCGACATGGGCGTGGTCGCCAGCTTCCGGAACACGCCGGTCGCCCTGTTGTGGGCCATGATGCCCACGGTGCCGTTTACTGCCGACGACATGATGGACATGCCGATGATGCCGGGGAGCAGGAATGCGAGGTAGCTGATGCTCTGGGTGGCTACGTCATGCGTGCTGGCGCCGACCATGGGGATCGCCTTTGCCAGGCCGAGGTTGAGCCCGTTGACGACCTTGTCGATGATCGCCAGCAGGGCCAGCGACGAGGTCTGGGATTTATCGTAGTACACCTGCAGTTCCTGGACCGACGAATTGTCGCCCGTAGCCTGCGCCTTCATTACGCCTTGCTCGAAGCCTGCGGGGATCTCGATGTACATGCTGATCTTCCCGTCCTTGAGCTGCTGTGCCATGTCAGTGCCCGTGCCATCCTTCAGGTCGACTAAACCTGACTTGTTCAGCCCTTCCAGGAACTCATGCGACATCTGAGTGTCGTCCTGGTCAACGTAATACAGCGTATATGTCCCGGAGCCGCCGCCCAGCACGTAACCGAGCAGCAGCAGGATCACGACGGGGAAGAGCAAGGTCCAGAAGACGGCGCCCTTGTTCCTGAAGTAGGATTTGAGACTGTACTTGATCTCGGTGAACAGCTTGACCATTTACTCCACCTCTCCAGGCTTCCGGCATCTACGGATGCATAGCTCGACGACCGCGAGGGCGATCAGCGTGACAGAGATGGCCAGCAGGACGACAGGGGACCCGAACGTCTGCACCACACTTTCGTAGCCTGAGACTATGGTCCCGAATATTGATCCAGTCGCTTCTGCGATCATCTAGTTCGCCCCCGGCGCCAGCGTCTCGCCAGTTAGATTGAGGAATACGTCCTCCAGCGTTGACTTCTTCACGTAGATCTCCTTGCAGGCAAGGCCACCCTCGTTGATGGCGGACACCGCTTTCATGATAGCGGCCACGCCGTCGTTCTGCGGCAATGAGGCGAGCACGTCGTTGCCCGACGCGCGGCTGTTCGGTATCTCCTGCAGCAGCTTATCCTTCGCGGCGCTGTTGCACTCGCGGATGATGAGAGTGTTGCCGCCGCCATACTGGTTGATCAGATCTTCGGGTGATCCGTCAGCGATGATTTTGCCCTTGTGGATGACGTCGATGCGGTCCGCCAGGTAGTATGCCTCGTCCATGTAGTGAGTGGTCAGGAATACGGTCTTGCCTTTCTCCTTGAGCGAGCGGATCGCTTCCCACACGTCCCGACGGGCACGCGGGTCCAGACCGGTAGTCGGCTCGTCAAGGAACACGATCTCCGGATCGTTTACCAGTGCGATCGCTATGCCAACGCGCTGCTTCAGGCCGCCTGACAGGTTTTTGAACAGCACGTCCCGCTTCTCCTTCAGGTCGAACATTTCGATGAGGCCGTCGACGTCATCGTGCTTGTGGTACATCTGGCCGAAG
>JAEZKS010000130.1 GCA_023436075.1 Methanobacteriota archaeon | reverse complement strand
GCCGAACACTGCGGCCGTTGCACTTGTAGAGAGCCGTGGGATGATGCCAGTCTTCTCTACGGCACGGATATATTCGACTCGCGATCCGGTAGCGCTGCCGGTGGAAGAGATCTTCGGCGTCACGACCTTTGAGCTAGGGTAAGGTCGAAATTTATAGCTGTTTATTTTGCTCTTTCGCGCTCTTGTAAATTTTTATCCCGTGCTTCGCTGCAAATGCGTCAATCATGCCCCGGAACATCTCGGTCTCCGCGAAGGTGATGGCTGCATACTCATGGGCCCGGTGTATGATGTCCGGGTAACCCGGCCGCACGATGCACTCGGCGCGGATGGTGTCGGCGATCCGCTCGATAAGACCGTCCTCATAACACCATTTCGGCACTTCGACCTTGCTGGCCAGTTGTCCTCCGGACATGATGTAGAAGAATGCGACGTTGTCCCGGTGCCGGCCGTAGAGGTCGAGAGTCGACGGCCCGGTACGCGGCATGCGGTCATCCCGGTCACAGAGAAACGCTCTTGTCCGGTCACCCCAGCGGAGCCGGTCGCTGATGAGGAATGCGTCGGTCAGGTGGCCGGAAGGCTGCAGCCTGAACGCCTGGCCCATAAAGGTGACCAGGTCTTTGCTCAGGGACATGTCCGTGTAGGCGATGAGCGGCGATCTCGTCGATTCCGCGACGTCGAGCAGCTCGACCACCGCATTCACGTATTGCGCCTGCTCGTCTTCTTCCTGTGGCTGGGTGAACGACAGCACCAGCGAGCCGTCCAGGAAGACCATGTCGCCCGGGTGCTCACGCATGAATCTGCCGATCTGCTCGCATTCCAGCTCGAACCGCTTTGCCGACACGGGTCCCTGGGCGAATACATAGTTGCCTTTCTTCTCGAAGTCTGCCGGCAGCATTAGATGGAGCTTCGAGGTCGTCCCGAACCGCTTCTCCCCATGGCTGTTGACTACCGTGCAGGCCTGTACCAGCCCGATTGGGACGGAGATGTGCCTCGACGGGTAGACCTGGCTCCCATCGACCGCTGCTACGTTGCGGCCTTTCAGCACTTCCAGCGCCCAGTCGGTGGCTTCCTGCCTGGACCTGAAAGAATAGTCGAACCGCTGGAAAAGCGGTCCTTCTTCCAGCACTTTGCTGCCGGAATATTTGTCCAGCCGCTCGTTGGACGATCGGTCCATGTCATCGATTCGCAGCAGCACGTCCGCGTAAAGTTTTCCAACTGATGCGGTCCCTTTTTCGCTATCGATAATCTCTTCCCTGCGCGCATCCAGCTCTCTGGAGAGCAGCCTAAGGTCCAGCAACCGATCGCCCCCTGACGCAGCTTTCGCCGTTGACCTTTTCGATCTCGATCACATTCTCGAGGTTCGCATTGAACGTGTCATCATGGGAGATGACCACCATCTGCCGGAACCCTTTGATCCGCAGGATCTCCTGCGCCAGGTTCTGTCTCCGGCTCTCGTCCATGTTCTGTGTCGGCTCGTCGAGGAAGACCACGTCGCTGCTGGTGAGAATTTTCAGGATGGCCAGGCGCACGGCCAGCGCCGCGCTCATCTGCTCGCCGCCCGAGAGCTGTCGGAACGCGTGTTCTCGACCATCGGCGATGAGCACGATTTCATAGTCGGGCGTCCAGCGCAACTCGATGCGGCGGTCGCCGGCGATCTCGCAGTACACGTTCGTGGCTTCCCGGGAGATGTAGTCGATGTATACCTTGACGATCTCCGGGCCGGCGGACTTGAGGATAGTCCGCGACTGGTCGATGAACCGCAGGTACTCTCGCTCAGCCTCCTGGTCCTTTTTGATCTGCTCGATCTTCGCCAGGTCCTGCGTGATCTCACCGATCTCCTTTTCGATGGCAGCTACGCGACGACCGTCGGATTCGATGCGTGTAGCGATCGCCGTGATTTCCTTCGAGAACGACTCGCAGGCAGACTTTGCCTTTTCGTGTTCTTCCCTGTTGTATGACTTCGCCTTTCCCTCCAGCTCTGCGCCGATCTCTTTCAGCTTTTTATCGGACATGGCCAGCGCTGCCGCTGCCTGAGCCATAGCACGCTGCAGGTCGTCTTTCTGTCCTGCCAGCTTCACGTTTTGCTGGTAGGCATCATAGTGGGCCTTGAGGCTATTGATCTCGGCTTTTATGGCTTCGAGCGCTTTCGCCACCGGCCCGAGACTGTTGAGCTTGACGATCAGCGGCATCAGCCCGGCGTTATTCGCAGCAATCTCCCGGGCGATGTTCGCTTTTTCCGCCTGAGCCTGCTCGTGCTTCTTCACTAACTCGCGCCTGACGGCCATTTCCAGCCTCGGATTGCCCAGCGCTTTAAGCTTGAAGGCATTCTCGTCGGCCTTCAGTTTGAGGTCTGCCCGCTCGCCCTCGATACGTTTGACCTGCTCGGCGAAATATGATGAAAAGTCTTTGACGGAAGCACACTCGATGCCCAACAGGACCGGGCATGCGTTACCCTGGCTTCCTTTTGCCCGTATCATGCGCTCCTTAACCTGCGCCAGCTCAGTATCCTTTGCGCTGGCTGCAGAGGCTATTTTTGCTTTCTCTTCCTCCAGCCTTTCCTGCTCTGCCGCCTTTTGTTCGAGGGCAGGCAACTCCTTCTCTGCCTGCGTGATCTCGGCGATCACTTTGTCACACGCAGCCTCCCGAGCCTTCAACTCGGTGAGTTTCGTGTGAATGACGTTAATGGAGTTCTGGACTTCTTCTTTTTCCTGGCGTTTTTTCTCAAGGCCTTCTTTTTCATCGAGCTTCGCGAGATATGCCTTGTAGCCTGGTTCGCTCTCTTTCAGTCTGACTGCAGCTGCCTCGGCTGCTTCGAGCTGGACGCGGGATCGCGCGAGCTCGCGGTCGGCGCCTGCATGCTCGGCAACAGCAACCTTCTGTCGTCCTTCCAGATCGCGCACCACTTTTTCGATCGTGTCGAGCGTGTCTTTCCGGCCGCGGGCCTCGTTGAGCGCTCGCTGCCTATCTTCGACCTGCTTTGCCAGGTCTTTGCATTCTTCGTCCAGCTTTTTGCGTTCTTCCCACAGCGGCCCGAGCTTATCCGCCCGGCCCTCCAGGAACTTCTTCTCATTCTCCATGCCATCGATGCGCCGCTCGACAAGGCTCTTCAACGGGAGCATGTTTTTCGAGGCGAGGTTGTATTCCTCGACTCGCAGGAGCGGGTCGAAGATGGCCTTTCGCTTGTCCTTGCTTTCGAGGAACTCGGATACGAAGGTGCCCTGAAGCACGCCGATGGCGTTCTCGAATAGCGCCTCAAGCTGCTTCAGCTCGCTCACCTTATAGCCTAGCACGTCGCAGAGTATGTGCCCGACGTCGACCTTGCCCTCAAAGAGCTTGAGTCCCTGCTCGTTCTCGATGTAATACGCCTGGGAAGCGCCGCATTTGCGTGTGACCGTGTATTCCACGTCATCCGCACCTGTGAAGGTGACTGAGACTCGGCCGGTCTTTTCCCCCTTACGCACGAACTCAGTCTGCGTGTACGGCAGACAGTCGAACAGCGCGTAGCCGATGGCCTCCAGCACCGTCGACTTGCCGGAGCCGTTGAGACCTGCTATGCCAGTGATGCCCTCGGTCAAATCGATGTCCGCCGATTTATAGCTCTTGATATTCTCCAGGGATACGCGGCGGATGATCATGTCTTATCACCCATGTACTCGCCAAGCGTTTTTCGCTGCACTTTCGGAACGGGGGCTTCTACAGGAGGCGGAGCTGACTTTCTGGGTTTTTTCACAGGCTTTGCCGGCTTCTGGTCGGGTTCTGTCTCCTCCGGTGGTTTGACGTCCTGTACCGGCTTGACCACGACGATCGCTTTTTCCGTCTCAGGTGCTTCTTTGTTTTTGATAGCCTCGAAGGTTTTGCGCATTAGTGAGTCCAGCGTCTCCGCGTCAGCACCTTTGATCGCCAGGTCCTTGGCTTCTGAAAGCGCCGTGGCGAAGTAGTGGCTGTATCCGGAGAGCGTCGTGTCCGCCGCGGCGAACCGGCTCAGCACTTCTCGTTCAACTGCAGCCCTGTCGATGCCTTCTGTCTCCAGTCCCGAGATGCAGAACGGGTCGTTGGACAGGTCGAACCGCACGTCAACATAGAGCGGGTCGAGTTGCGCCGATGCGATCTGCCTGACCTGCTCTATGTCGATCTGGGCGCGGTCGAAGCCGAGACATCCCCGGAACGATACGATCACTACTGGCTGCTCATCAGGCTTCTTGATCGAGGCCACTTTCTTCTCGAGTGCCTGGATGAGAGACGCCGCATCGAGATGCTCGTCCAGCTTCACGCTGGCGAAGATGAACGGGCGCCTGGTGGGAACGTCTACCAGCGTAGCCTTGCTGTCCTTTACGTGAAAGAAGCCTCTGCGCTCGCCCACTTCTGCCAGCGAGCAGGTATCCGGGCAGCCCGGGTTGAAGGCCCATCCGTCGATCTCGAAGGCGCAATGATAATGCCCTAGTGCAAGGTAGTTCACCGTGTCTTTCAGTTTTACAAATTCATCGTAGGGCGTCTCGCCGATGATGTTGCCCTTCATCTGCCCTTCGACCCCTGCGTGCATCATCAGGATCGTGTATTCTGTGGGGCTCGACGCATTGATCTCACGGATCTCTTCGGCGATGCGGGGGATAATGGCACCGGTAGACGATCCTGCATAGCTCATGCCGAAAACGCGTGTCGTGCCGATGTCGACGAAATTAGCCATCAGGCGTTCGCTGCCAGGCTTAATCACCCGGAGCAGGCCCTGCCATTCCAGCGTCTCAAGCCAAGACATCTGATCGCGGATGAACGCACGGTCGTGGTTTCCCGCGATAGCGAGGCATGGGATGCCTGCTTCCTTCAGTTTCGAGAGAATGTGGTGTGCCTGCGTGTACGTAGGCGCATTGATGTTTCGTGAATTGAAGAGGTCCCCCGCTATCAGAACGAACTCGACCTTTTCGGCGATGGCATATTCGACGACCTTCAGGAACGAGTTCCCCAGGTCGCGGAACCGCTGGTCCAGGTCGTATTGCCGGTAGCCGAGGTGGAGATCAGCCGTGTGCAGGAAGTTCATGGGCGTCCTCTTGTTATCGAACGATCTTGATGTGCAGGCGAATATTAACCCTGAGGTAAATGTACCGTGAAACTATTCTGAGACGGGCCCTTCAGGCATGGCATTTTCGCTCGCCGGCAGCTTCGTCTTCAGGTAATCGAGCCGCTCCTTCATCACCTTGATCTCGTAGTCGAGGTGATCGTTGCCGAACAGTGCGGCTTCGCCCTCGATGGTGACGGTCATGGTTGCGATCTCGTCGAGCGACTTTGCCGTCCGTTTCGCGGTCCTGGCGGCAATGCCTTCGGCCTTGAGCCGCCCTTCGATGCGGTTGACACGCAGCTCCAGGCGCTTCAGATCCTTGAGCAGGCTTCCGCCGCCGAGCGCGCTATCCAGCGACTGAAGCGATTTCAGCACTTCGCCGCCCCGCCTGGTCAGCCGGACGTACTTCATCCGGCCCTCGCTGACGAACTCGACCAGCCCGTACGCCTCGAAATCCGAGAGGATGTTCGTCGCGTGGGCGAAAGTGGTGTCCGCTTCCTTCATCAGGATAGAAACGTAAGGTTTCTCGTTGCGGGGGATGGCCAGAAGTATGGAGCAAGGCTTGCCCTGCATAAACAGTTGCTTGAGGTTCTTTCGATCATCCGGGATGGTCCCACCCTCTGACATACAGTAAATTATCTACAACGTTATAAAGCTCTTGCCGTTTCAGCCGCCGGACAATAGTATACTACTATATCTGCAGAGGCTCCCGGTCGCTCCCGCAGGCCCACTGCAGGAACTGCGGCGACGGCCACTGATGCAGCGCCGCCGCGACGACGTATCCTTTTCCGATATTTTTGCTGACGAGCACCGGGCGGTCTTCCTCGCGTGCCATGATGACGTTGCCGTCCCATGCGGTGAAGTAGCCGTCACAATCGACCTTTCTCGGCTTCATAAACGTTGCCGCAGGGTCCGCCGGGCTGACCAGCCGTACGTCGACTTCCTTGAACTTCATGTGATACGACAGCTTTCCCGGCAGCCAGTCGTAGTCGTAGTCCTCCAGCATCGCGCCGCAGGCAAGGACGACGCCCCCGTTACGAACGAACTCTTCGATCTTCTCCGCGTTTCTTTCTAGAGCGGCCGAGATGCCTTTGTAGTACTTAGGGTCCGCAAACCCGGAAGGCACGATAAACAGCTTCGCCGGCGGGACGTACGGCGAGCCGAGCGCCGATGGCGCCACCTGCATGCTGCTCATGCCGTTTTCAGTAAATAGCGCCTCGAAGACGTTGCCCCGGTCCGAAATGATCAGCGCATCGGTCATATCAAGGTGCCATATAGCGCCGAGCATGCAAAAATTTTTCGATGTCCACCAGCGAGGCGAACCAGAAGCAATTAATATCTTCATCTCCAAACATCGACTGTATGGTGAACTGCCCTACGTGCGGCAGCCCGGACTGCATCAGGCCTGCTGAAGCCCTGATGGACGAATCCGCGAACATGTACGCTCCTTGCAACGAGTGTGCGGCACAGGAGCCGCTGGACAAGCTCGTGCCGTTTTCCCGACTCGGCATCTTCTTCGACAGCGATGCCGGCAGATGCCCCGCATGCGACAAGCGGCACATCGACTACGTAATGGGCCACGTCATGAGCATATTGATCAGCCGGGGCCTGAAGAACGGCCGGGCGCCGCTGAAGGACGTGGGCTCACCGCTCATCGTATATGGCTTCGAGCTGTTCGAGCCTCCCCGGCTGGGCCCGAAACATCTCATCCTGCTGATAGACGACATTGACGAGGCCGCCGCACGCAGGATCGTTGCCGAGGTGCCCGAGGTCAAGGGCGTCCTGAAGCGGACGGGCGGGCCACTGAAGAGCGTTGGCATCATGGATGTCCGCGTGAAGCCTCACACGTATCGGCTGCTTGCCGGCTGCGACATGCGGGCTGACATAGTGAACAGCCTGCTGGGCGATATGGCCTTCTATCGTAATCAGAGCCAGATGCATGTCGAGTTCCGCCGAAACAATTCCGCAAAGATCAAAGTCATGGAGCGGCTGTTCCTGGACGGCGGGCTGGAGGGCCGGACGGTCGTCGACGGGCTGGCCAGCGCGGGCACGCTTGGACTGCTGGCCGCTGCGTCCGGCGCGAAGCGAGTCATCCTGAACGATGCGTGGCTGCCGGCGGTGAAGAATATCTTGATCAACATCGATGCCAACAAGAAGACGCTCGGCGTCGAGTTACGAATGATCGCCGACCCGGACGGCCTGCCCATGGTCGGTGACGAGCCCACGCTGGTCGCGAGAGCGTCCGGCGCCGTGGACATCGATGTTTATCATGCGGATTTCCGGCGACTCGCCGACCTGGTCAAAGACTGTGATGTCTGTATCATCGACACCTTCCCCGGTGCGAGCCCGGATGACTTCGTCCGTGCCTGGCAGGGCATCGCGAAAGACAAGGTCGTGACGTTGTAATTAGACGCTGGCCGCCTTTACTTACCTCATGGATACTGCAAGGTTTTTATATGCCCTGGTAGCCATTCGTTCATACGATAATCGAGGAGTGTATATGAAGGTCATTGGCATTGTAGGCAGCCCCAGGCCGAAGGGGAACACCGAGTATCTGGTGAACGAAGCGCTGAACGCCCTGAAGAAGGAAGGCATCGAAGTCGAGATGATCAAGCTCAGTGAGAAAAATGTGGCGCCATGCGAGGCCTGTGAAGCCTGTTCTGCGCTGAAGATGTGCAAGATCGAGGACGACTTTCAGGAGATCTTCGAGAAGATGGAAGCGGCGGATGGCATCATCATCGGCAGCCCGGTGTACTTCGGCTCGGCGACGCCGCACACGATGGCTCTGCTGGACCGTGCCGGATATTGTGCCCTGAAACGCGGCCGCTCGCTGGAGCGCAAGGCCGGCGCGGCGATCGCAGTGGCCCGCCGTGCGGGGGCAAACTTCACCTTCGCGCAATTGAACTACTTCTTCTACATCAACGGGATGATCGTGCCCGGCTCGACCTACTGGAACGTGGCCTACGGCCGCGCGCTGGAAGACGTCAAAAAGGACGAAGAGGGCCTGCAGACCGTGAGAAACGTCGCGTCCAACATGGCGTGGCTCCTGAAGAAGATCCACGGCAAATGATCCTCGACAGGCTGCACATGCGGCCTGCTTTTTTCGTGTGATGGCCAGATTAGCCATTCTTGACTGAATCAGAAGCTAAATATGTAGAGACCGCTTATATAAAAATATAATGATGATCACGACAGTCGTGGGCAGCTATCCGACTGGAATTGCCGTCATGTCCGAAGGCGACGTCCAGAATGCCATCGAGATAGCCGTGAGAGACCAGGTTCGGGCGGGCGTCGATATCGTATCCGATGGCCAGGTACGCGCGGACATGGTCGGTATATTCGCCATGAACATGCCTGGATATCGCAAGGAAGACGGCCGTTACATGGTCGTAGACCGCATCGATGTCCCGGATCTCCCGGCGACTCTCAAGGACTACCTGTTCGCCCGCAAGATCTCTAAGGCGAAGGTCAAAGGGATCGTCACCGGCCCTACGACCATGGCTAAATCTTCCATCATCGGACGGGGCTCGCCCTATAAGTCGAACTCCGACCCGGAGCTGATCTTCGACCTTGCCTATGCGCAGGCGGCCGAGGTCCGGGCGCTGGCGGCCGCAGGGGCCGAAATTATCCAGATCGACGAGCCTTTCTTCAGTGTCGGCGCCGACCTGGAGACCGGCATCCGGGCCGTCAACATAGTGGCGAAGGCCGCCGAAACGCCGGCCATGCATGTCTGCGGCGACATAAGGCCCATTTTCAAGAAGCTGCTGGAAGCCAACGTCAAGGTGCTGGATCATGAGTTCTCGAAGTCGAAGAACCTTGAGGCTATGGACCGGGAACTCATCGAGGCTCACGACAAGACGATCGGCTTCGGGGTGCTCGACACGGCGACGGATGAGATAGAGAGCCCTGATAAGGTCGAACAGACCATCCGGCAGGGCATCGAGAAGATCGGCAAGAATAACATGTGGATCGACCCGGACTGTGGCATGCGGATGCGAAAGAAAGACGTGGCGTTCCAGAAACTGTCCAACATGGTGACAGCCGTGAGACGCATCGGCTAATTTCTCTCCTGGCAAGGAATACTTTTATAAGCAAGAAACGGAATTTAGGGCGTCTTGCCGGCACCTTTGCCGGGCGTGAGAAATAATGAAATGCTATATTCACAACGATGTTGATGCCGTAGGCACATGCACGTCCTGCGGCAAACCGATCTGCCAGGATTGCGCACAAACTGTCGACGGCAGGCTGCTCTGCAAAGACTGCGCCCTAAACGTAGCGGGCCACACTGGCAGCCACCTCGAGCGAGATCGCAAGAACCCGCTGGTCGCCGTGCTGATAGGCCTTGTCGGCGGAATCATTACCGGGAGCCTGTTGTTCAGCCTAGGACAGCTCTACAACGGCCAGGTCAAGAAGTTCATCGTGCTGACGATATTGAATGCACTCATCGGCGTCATCGCGGTGGCCCTTTACGTAGTAGGCAGCTTGACCATCGTCGGTATCTGCTGCTGTCTGCCAGTGTTTGCCTTACCGCTGATCCTTTACGTCTACGAGCTATTCGATGCGTACGATACTGCCACGAGGATCAACCGGGGCGAGTACATCAAGGACTGGCTCGACTAAGAGCCCAATAGGGGCACAACGGGCACTATGGACACCATGGCCATGGCATCCCGGTTGCCCTTTCTTTTTTCATAAAATTTTCCTGATGCCTGTCGTGTCCTTGCCTATAGTGTATAGTCTTTCGTTTTACTTTTTGCACGGGCTATAAGGTATTTAACACAGAGTTCACAGAGTACACGAAGTACACGAAGTTTTATATAAACGCGGCAGGTGTACGCCTGTTTAAAAGGACATTGTGTACTCTGTGTACTCTGTGTTGAATGTCTTCTCAGCCTGTACAAAAAGTACGCCAACTGCTATACTTATGTTTTCAGATGGTACCCGCTCTCGAACAGCTTGATCGCTGCGTAGAAACAGACACTGAACGAGATGATAATCGCGATCAGGCAGAGGTATGGATCGGTGCGCAAGGTCCCTATCATAGCATATCTGAAGCCATCGATCACGTAGGTGAGCGGGTCCAGATACGACAGCGTTCGGACAGCGTTGCTCGGGATGAGGTCGATGGCGAAGAACACGCCGCCGATGAACAGCAATGGGCTCAAGACATAGCTCATCACGTTGCCGACGTCCTCGATGTTGGACGACCACTGGCCGAAGAGAACGCCGATCGAGGCGAAGGTGGCCGATGTGAACAAGAGGAAGAGCAGGAACTTGCGGAGGATTACTAACAACCTTTATAAAATCAAATGTTTA
>JAEZKS010000079.1 GCA_023436075.1 Methanobacteriota archaeon | reverse complement strand
GACTATTCCCATCATGGTAGTGCCGGATAGCGTCAGAATTTGCCTCCTGATGCACGGGACGAGCAGTCGCATTGACCGACCCGCTGGCGAGGGCGGATACGAACGGCGGTCGTCGCGGCCAGGCGAGGTGGGGCACCCTGCCGGCAGGTAGAAAAGTCAGGCTGGCGATCGTCCCATGATCGATAACTTTCACAATCTATTAATACCAGATCGATTAAAATTTGTTCAAATTTATCCAAAATTATCTGATAGATAATTTTGGAGATTCCGGTCTTGTTGGTGGTAATTTGCGTGGTCTCATTGAAACGCAGCGGCTTATGCTGGCAGGTAGAAACAAATGGTCGCCGGTCCGGCTGGCAATAGCTATCTTTTTTGTTCCGGTATTGCTTTTGATTGGTATCATCTCCCCGTTGCCCGCGCTGGCAGTAACACTGCCGTCGGTGGACGTTACATCGGCAAGCCCGGCATACGCCAGTGGACCAGTGACCGTTGATTATACCATTAATGGTATTAGCGGCGGCAATGCTTGGCTCGTAGTTAAAGGCTCGTCTGGCAATATAATACGGATGGTCGACGGAGGCCCGGTAAGCGGCAGTGGTACGCATTCGATAACCTGGGATGGCAAGGATGGCTCTGGTAGCCCTGTTCCAGTGGGGAATTATTCGCTTTTGGTCGCGGTGAGCCGCTCGGGGCTTGCGTACGTGGGGGAATGGGGAGGCAAATCCGTGAGGTACCCTACGGCGTGGGGTGTCGCCATCAATTCAACCGGCTATGCATATGTCACGGATAGTGTCAACTCCAATGTCTTCATATATGGCCCTTCGGGTAACTTCGTCCTGGCGTTCGGGACGGCGGGAACAGGTCCCGGACAGCTCTCTTATCCGGGAAACCCTGCGATAAACTCCACCGGTCACGTATTTACCGCGGATTATTACAATAAGCGGCTCGAGGTATTCAACAGAAACGGGGGCTTTGTCGGAGAAATTAACTACACGTCGGGTCCGGGACAGTTCGTTGGCCCCGGCGACGTTGCCCTGAACTCTACCGGGCATATCTTTGTGACCGATTATGAGGATCATAACGTTAAAGTGTTCAGCCCATCCTGGACTCACGAATATACGATCGGGGCGAATGGCGCCGGTGACGGCCAGTTCAGCTATCCTGATGGCATTACTGTAGACACATCTGACCGCGTGTATGTGGCCGATGGGGGTAACAACCGTGTCCAGGTTTTCGACAGGAATGGCGTATTTTTATTCTCGTTTGGCTCCTCTGGCACAACCGATGGCAAGTTTAACTGTCCGAACGGTATAACTATAAACTCAACGGGTTACATATATGTGGTCGACGGGTATAACAACCGTGTCCAGGTTTTCGATTCCACAGGTGCCTTTTCATATAAATTCGGCTCGTCTGGCGCCGGTGACGGCCAGTTCAACAACCCGTACGGTATCGCGGTGAGTTCCTCAGGTTTCGTTTATGTTGCGGATAATGGCAATAGCCGAGTCCAGGTGTTTGACAGGTCGGGAACATATTCTTATACTCTGGCCCCCGCTGATGCGGAGTATGGCAAGTTTAACCAGCCGATGGCAGTTACCGTAGGCCCCTCCGGGCAGGTTTACGTCGCGGACACGAGAAACTATAGAGTACAGGTATTCGACCGGTTCGGCGACTTTTTGTTTGCTTTCGGTTCGAAAGGCTCGGGCGATGGCCAGCTTAGCGAGTTTTATGGCATTGCAGTAAACTCGTCAGGGTACATCTATGTTCCCGGGTACAATACTCACCGGGTGCAGGTGTTCGATCCTTCTGGCAACTACCTCTTCAAGTTTGGTTCGGAAGGCTTGGGGAATGGCCAGTTCAGCACACTGTGGGACATTGCCGTGAATTCGACTGGTTACGTGTACGTTGCCGATAGCGGTAATCGCCGTGTCCAGATTTTCGATGCTACGGGCAATTACAAGGCCCAACTCAACGGTTTGCAGAGTCCGAGCGGCATTGCCTTCAATTCGACGGACTATGTTTACGTCATCGATAACTATAACGACTCAAGTCACCACAGACGAGTTTGCGTATACACTCCATCGAATAGTTACCAGTTCGAGTATGGAGCGAGCGGATCAGGGGACGGCCAATTTAATAACCCGACAGGCATAGCTATTGATCCCCTCGGATTCACGTACGTATCCGATACGAATAATCGCATCCAGATGTTCGATCCTAATGGCGCTTTCGTATCGAAGATAGGCGCTTGGGGCAAAGACGGCGGTAGTTTTAGCACTCCTTACGATGTAGCGGTTGGCGATTCAGGTGCAGTCTACGTGGCGGATACATATAACAACCGCGTCCAGGTGCTCTCGGATTATGCGATCGCCAACCTGGCGCTGGTAGTAGAAAGGACTCCTCCGTCCGTCATCTCTGCCAGCCCGGCGGACGGAGCGGGCGACGTCAGCGCGAGCACCCACATCACCGTCACTCTGAGCGAGCCCGCTGACGCGTCGTCGGTAAGCGCCTCGACTTTTTACGTGTATCCGGACTCCGATCCCGGCAGCCACCTGAGTGGCATGTTCTCGGTAAGCGGCAACGACATTACGTTCACTCCGGATGCTCCGCTCGCCGGAGGGTTGAACTATATCGCCACTATTACCACCGGCGTCACCGACCGGGCCGGTAATGCTCTGGCCAGTAGCTACAGCTGGTCGTTCATGACTGAGTCGTTCCCTGTAGCCGATTTCAGTGCTAACCGTACGTCGGGTGTCTCGCCGCTGTGCGTACGGTTCACCGACGATTCGACGGGCTTCGCATCTTCGTGGCAGTGGAACTTCGGGGACAGCCCGGCCAATAGCACGGAGCAGAGTCCCGTTCACACATACGCTTCAGCCGGCACCTATGCGGTCACTCTGACCGTCTCGAACGCCAACGGTGCCTCGACGTTGCAGCGGTCGGACTATATCACTGTGGTCGCTCCGACGTTGCCTGTGGCAGGTTTTTTTGCTAATCTGACTTCTGGCGTCTCGCCGCTGTGTGTGCGGTTTATCGATGAGAGCACGGGCTATACATCATCGTGGGAGTGGGATTTCGGGGATGGGACGGGTAACAGTACGGAGCAGAGTCCGGTGCATATTTATGCCAGTGATGGCACATTCACTGTGACGCAGACAGCCATCAATTCGAACGGCACCAGTACGATGCAGAGGACCGGTTATGTGACCGTGGTCGCTCCGACATTGCCGACGGCGGACTTTTCGGCTAACCGGACGTCGGGCCTGTTACCATTGGGCGTGTTGTTCACGGATGAGAGCACAGGCCTTGCGTCTTCGTGGGAGTGGAATTTCGGCGACGGGACAGCTAATAGCACGGATCGGAACCCTGTGCATATTTATGAGAACGCTGGCACGTTCACTGTGACATTGACGGCCATCAATAGTAATGGTACAAGTACGATGCAGAAGACAGGTTGTGTCACTGCAGTAGCACCTACTTTGCCTGTGGCCGGTTTCTCGGCTAACTTGACTTCTGGTGTCTCGCCCCTGTGTGTGTTGTTCAAGGATGAGAGCACAGGCTTTGTGTCTTCGTGGGAGTGGAATTTCGGCGATGGTACGGGGAACAGTACGGAGCAGAGTCCGACTCATACCTATAGTGCGGCAGGCATGTTCATAGTTACTTTGACCGTCTCGAACGCCAACGGTACCTCGACGTTGCAGCGGTCGGACTATATCACTGTCGTCGAGCCAACGTTGCCTGTGGCCGGTTTCTCGGTTAATTGTACGTTGGGTGTTTCGCCGCTGTGTGTGTTGTTCGTCGATGAGGGCACGGGCTATGCGTCTTCGTGGGAGTGGGATTTCGGGGACAGCACGGCCAATAGCACGGATCAAAACCCGGTGCATGTCTATGCTTCGGCGGGCACTTACACGGTGACGTTGACGGCTATCAATGCGAACGGTACCAGCACGTTGCAGAGGACCGGTTATGTGACGGCGATCGTGCCGACGTTGCCAGTGGCAAACTTTTCGGCTAACTGTACGGCGGGCATGTCGCCGCTGTGTGTGTTGTTTACCGACGCTTCGGTGGGTTACGCCTCGTCGTGGGAGTGGAATTTCGGCGATGGCACGGGGAACAGTACGGATCAGAATCCGACGCATATTTATGCGAACACAGGCACGTTCACGGTGACGTTGACGGCTATCAATAGTAATGGTACCAGTACGATGCAAAAGACCGACTATGTTCTCGTGGTCGACCCTGCGGCCCCGACGGCCAATTTCAGTGTCAGTCCTGCCGGCGGCATTGTCCCGATTGCCGTCCATTTCACTGACCTGAGCACGGGCTATGCGTCGTCGTGGGAGTGGAATTTCGGCGACGGATCAGCGAACAGTACGGAGCAGAGCCCGACGCACACATATAATTCGGCAGGCACATACACTGTTACGCTGACGGTGTTCAATGCCTATGGCGCGAGCACACTGCTGAAAGCAGGCTGTGTCATGGTCAGTGTTCCGGCGTCAGAGCCGACTGCGACGCCTGTGCCGCCGGGAGATCCGACGTCTACTCCTACGCCCGTGCCTACTCCTACGCCCACGCTAACGCCTACGCCTACACCCACGCAGGTACCCGAGTCACCGGCCACTCCGACCCCTGACAGCGGAACGGCGACGCCGATCCCGGCCACTGATACGCTGGTCGCGCTTATCATGCTGGCGTTATCTGGCGCCGGGGCATGTCTCATCCGGGCAGGGAAAAAATAGCCGAACAGGGGCATGGTTAAGGCCCTGCTTTTTACTTTTTCTGTCTTCTTCGGCATCTTCCGTCGACAGGTGCCCGAACCGAAGGATTATATAAGCAGGTGTGGTTTATTTATCATAACTACTCAGGGCAGTTATCCTATGACACTTGTATCCCTGGTAAAAAACAATGACCCAGCCAAAGCCGTGCGGGACGCCGTAGAGCTGGCCGGCGAGCTCGAGGTCAGCGGTACCGTGCTCATCAAGCCCAACCTCAGCTGTGCCCAGCCAGCCGGCAGCGGCCTGGTGACGAACGTGGAAGTCGTCGTCGCCATGGTCGAAATGGTGGCGGAGAAGGGAGCCCGGCCCGTGGTCGGCGATCTGCCCATCCTGGGCTGGAACGCGCAGCGGGTATTCGATGCTACTGGCATCCGGGCTATCGAGAAAGCCGGCGGGGAACTGCTGGAGTGGGAGACGAACCACGTCGAGATACAGCTCCCTGAGGCGACAGTCCTCAAGAAGGTCAGGATCGCGCGGCCGGCTATCGAGGCTGACATGATCATCAACATGCCAGTGCTCAAGCATCACTTTTTCACCCACATCTCCGGGGCCATGAAAAACCTGTTCGGACTGGTCGAGCCCGCATTCCGCCCCAAGGTCCACGTGCTGGGACTTGACGAGCCGCTGGTCGACCTGTACGAGTTCCTGCGCCCCCGGATCGTCCTGAACGTGATGGACGCCACCTACATCGCCCAGTCGGTCCGCGCTTCCGGCCCCTACTATGGTCCTTCGGCGGCGAAGTCCGTGTCGCAGGCCAACACGGTCCTGGCGAGCACAGACGCGGTCGCGCTGGATGCGGTCGCCGCCGAGATCGTGCAGGTCGACCCCGCGGACATCGAGATGGTGCGCATTGCAGCGGAGCGCGGCCTGGGCGACATCAGCCCGCAGACCATCGGCAACGCCCGCACAGCCAGCCTGAAGATCAAGAAAGATCCCCTCGCGCGGCTGCTGCCCTATGCCGAAGACGTGTGGACCAGCGAGCGGCTGAACCGCATCTCCCACCCGCTGGTCAAGCGTCTGTACGGCGATGAAGTCATTTCGCTCAAAGAGGCCCGCAGGGAGATGGACGAGGCGGACCCGTCCCGCATCCGCCTGGCCGGGTCCTGCACCCAGTGCGGCCTCTGCGCGGGCGCCTGCCCGCAGAAGAACATCGAGCTGAACGGACAGCCGGCGTTCGGGCCGAAGTGCATCAAGTGCTTCATCTGCGTGGAAATCTGCCCCGAAGGCGCGCTGGCGATCGAAAGGAAATAAACGGAAAAAGGAGAATAACGTAAAGTCTGCAGGGAAATACGGGGTAGTGAGGGGGGAGTAAGAGTTTGCTCGGCTTCGCGATGAACGACGTTTACTGCGCCGTGCTTGCGTACGCATATGTCTTCGTCATTCTGGCCGTCGTGGAGACGGTCTGGAAGGGCGACCGGGCGACCGGGCGGAAGATCATGCACATCAGCATGGGTAATATCGTATTCCTCCTATGGCTGATTACCACTCCGTGGACGGCCTTTATCGTCGCCGGCTCCATGGTCGTGTTCTCGCTGTTCACCACTCCAGCGGCGCTCTCGATTCTCCGGGAAGCGCTCACCCGCACGCAGCGGGAAACGCCTTTTCTTAAAGCCTGCCGGGAATCGGTCGGCCGGCTGTCGTCCATCACGGTCCATGGAGCAGGCAACCCATACGGGCTCGTCTATTACTGCATTGCCTTCACTGCTCTCGCCTTTGTCTTCTACGACCGGCCAATCGTGGTCGCCGCCGGCATGCTGCCACTCGCCTACGGCGACGGCATGGGAGCGATCATCGGCCTGAAGCTCGGCATGCACCCGTACGCGCTCATCGATCGCAAGAGCGTCGAGGGCACGCTGGCGGTCTTCGCTGCCACCATCGTCGCTGCAACCGCCGGGCTTGCCTTCTACGGCGTGGCGCTGCCACAGGCCGTCGGGATCGCGCTGGCGCTCGGTGCAGTCACGGCAGCAGTGGAGGCTGCTACACCTGGTGGCCTGGACAACCTGGCCATTCCCGTCTTCACCGCCGGAGTATTCCTGTTGCTGGAGGGCGTACTGTGAGACTCATCGTCATCGACGGGCTGGACGGCTCAGGCAAGGATACCCAGGCCCTCAGGCTTCGTGACTATCTGATTGCACGGGGCGAGCAGGTCACGTTGCGCATCCATCCGTCCCAGGACAACTTTTTCGGCCGGCTGTCGAAAAAAGCGCTCACAGGCGGCGGCAAGGCACGGCGGATCGCGGCCACGCTGTTCTACGGCTTCGATGTGGTACGGTCGGTGCTGCTGTACTGCCGGGGCAACGGCACGGTCATCTTCGTCCGGTACACCATGGCCTGCGCCTATCTGCCTGACCCGCTGATCAGGCCGGTATATGCGATCGTCGACACACTGCTGCCGAAGTCGGACGAGATGTTCTTCCTCGACGTCACGCCGGAGGAGGCGCTGCGGCGGGTGCGCCGGCGCGGCGAGGCGCAGGAGATGTTCGAGACGCTGCCGCACATGGAGAAAGCCAGGGCCAATGCCCTCATGATCGCGGGCGCATGGAAGGTCGTCGACGGCAACCCGGACCCTGACGCAGTATTCGACAATATGATGGGCGCTTTGTCCCGGCCTTGACTTTTGCATGCGGATTTGCAGGCGCTGCCGTGCCTATTGCGGTCATTAGCTTTATCAGTCTTCTGCGACCATTTTATATCTATATGACAAAAGTCTACGGAGTCGTTGGTTTCCCCGTGGAGCACAGCCTGTCCCCGGTGATGCATAATGCGGCATTCGAGGCGCTGGGCATGGACTGCACTTACCAGGCGTTCCGGGTGAAAGGCGAGCACCTGCAGGACGCAGTCACGGGCGCAAAGCACCTGGGCTTCGGGGGCCTGAACGTGACCATCCCTCACAAAGAGGCCGTAATCAAATTCATCAGGCCGGACCCGGTGGCAGCGGAGATCGGCGCCGCCAACACCATCGATTTCACGAAGATGATCGCTTACAACACCGACGCTGCGGGCGCTGTGGCCGCGCTCAGGGACGGCGGAGTCGATGTCCGAAAGAAGAACGTGCTGGTGCTCGGAGCCGGCGGCGCGGCACGGGCTGTGGTCTACGGGCTGCTCAAAGAGAAGGCATCGGTGACCATTGCGAACCGGACGCCGGCGAAGGCGGCCGATCTCGCGACATACATGCGCGCGGTCGGCGACGTGTTCGGCACCAGCCTCGACGGCCTGCAGGAAAAGGTCAGGCTGGCCGATGTCATCGTGAACACTACCACTGTGGGGATGGGCCGGGAGGACAGGCCGCTCGTGACGCGAGACATGCTGGACCGCACCCAGACAGTCTTCGACCTCGTATACCGGCCGCTGGAGACGCCGCTGCTCAAGGAGGCGAAGGCCGCCGGGGCGAAGACCGTAGATGGGATTGCCATGCTGGCCCGACAGGGGGCCATATCCTTCGAGATCTGGACCGGGGTGAAGCCGCCTCTCGACGTCATGGAGAAGAGCGCACGCGATGCCGCCATATAAGGCGCTGGTCGCAGGCGGCGCCGGCGCTATGGGGCGCTGGTGCACAGGATTCCTGAAGCAGGCCGGGCTCGACGTGAGCATCGCGTCCCGTGGCGATGCGTCGGAAGCCGCCGCCGCAATGGGCGTAGTGCAGGTTCCTGTAGAGGATGCCGGCAATTTCGACATCGTGGTCTTATCGGTGCCCATCGATGCCATCGATAGTATGGCGGCGCGAACCGCGCCGAGAATGCGGCCGGGATCCCTGCTCATGGACCTGTCCTCGCTGAAGAAGGGACCGATGGCCGCCATGCTCAGGCATTCGCCTCACGGCGTCGAGGTCGTCGGTGTCCACCCGTTGTTCGGGCCTGACGTATCCGACGTGGACGGACGCAATGTCGTGCTGGTGCCGTCGGACCGCAGCAGTCGATGGATGCCGATCGTCACAGGCCTGTTCGAGGGCGCCGGCGCTCGCGTTTCCATAGCTACGGCTGAGGAACACGACGCGAAAATGGCCGTCGTCCAGGGGCTGACCCATTTCATGTATGTCGCCTGGGGCCTGACGATCGAGAAACTCGACGTCAGCCCTGACGATCTGCGAGCATTTCAGACGCCTGTCTACTCGGTCACCCGTGAGATGGCCGGACGGGTGCTATCCCAGAGCCCGGAGCTGTATGCGCTCATCCAGTCGGGCGAGAACGTGCAGCCCGTTCGGGCTGCTTTCATCGAAGCGTGCCATGATCTGTCGAAGATGGCTGACTGCGGAAATCTGCAGGGCTTCATGGCTGCGTTCCGGTCTGCTGCAGGACATTACGGCGATACTGCCGGCGCCCGTGCCCGATCCGAGCGGCTGTTGCAAGCGGTCAGGGACGCGGCGCTGGTCCGAGAAACTCCCGGCCTGGAGAGGGCGTTCGTCCTCCTCGACGGACGGAGGGTCTACGGCGTGGTCAAGGATGTCCGCAGCGACGACTTCACGCTCGAGACGCCCTCGGAAACGCTGGTCGTCCGCTATGACGAGGCAAGGCCGCTTGGCCCGGAGTGGCTCAGCCGCCTCAAAGGCGGGTACCCCGCCATTGGCAGGGACATCCTCATCAAGATGCCCATCGGCGCCGACGCCACGGTGCTGCGCTGGGTGCTCATGAAAATCGAAGGGGTGACCGGCGTCGAAACCGAGATCTTCGATGCGCTGAACCCGGACTACGTCGTGTACCGCTTCACAATCGATGTCAGCCCTGGTCGGAGCGACGAGACCTTGCAGCGCGTGCTCGGGACTATCTGGGGCCTGGGGCTCGAAGTGAAGTAAAACTCTGTTCAGGCACACATCGTACGATCCTCTCGCCAGGCGTGCCAGAACGATAAAGTAACAGGCACGTAATATTTCAATAGAATTGTCCCTGGCGTGCTTGATGTATTATTTCTAATCATCAGCATGCTCGGCGGTCGGCAGGAGCACTACAAACCGGCTGCCCCTGCGATAGTCGCCCGGCACACGGTCCTCGACCCAGGCCTTGCCGCCGTAGCTGTGGACGAGGGCCCGAACTATGAAGAGCCCGAGGCCCCTGCGTCCGGGGGTCCCGGTGGCGGCGTCGACGAACCGGAATATCTTCTTCTTCAGGTCGTCGGGTATGCCGGGGCCGTCGTCTGCCACCGATACCTGGTAGTACTTGCGCCCGTCCTGCAACACTGGCTCGATCGTTATATCTACGCTCAGCGGCCCTTCCGAATGCCTGATCGCGTTGTCCACGAGGTTGGCGAACACGTCTTTCAGCAGGTCGTTCGCCCGGACGAGACAGCTTTCCCGGGTATAGTTGATCCGGACGTCCCTGCCGGGCACCCTGGCGTACTCATCGGCGACTTCCCCGATCGCCCGGCCGAGGTCCATCAACTTCACGGGATATTTCCCGGACTGCGCCAGTTCCAGCTTTTTCACGCTGGCGATCAGCCGGGAGCTGTGCCTGATGATCTCCAGCGGGCGCGCTATCAGCTCTTCATGCCCTTCCAGGTCCAGCAGCTCCTGAGCCAGCTCCAGATAGCCCATCATTGCCTGGTTCATGTTGCTGATATCGTGGCCCATCAGGTCCAGGTACAGCTCAGCCCGGCTCTTCGCCCTGTTCAATGCCTCCTCGGCACGCTTGCGTTCGGTGATATCCTCCACGACGCCCAGGTTATACTTGAGGGAGCCGTCCGGGTTCCGGATGGCCGATACGTCCAGCTTGATCCGGATGATCTGCCCGTCCTTCCTGACGTACCGCTTCTCCAGCTCGTACTTGTCGATGGACCCTTCTTTCATCTGTCGCTCGAAATCACGGCTCTTGTCTATGTCTTCAGGATAGGTAATGTCGTAAATGCGTTTATGTCTCAGCTCTTCGCCAGTGTAGCCAAGCATCGCCAGGTAAACCGGATTGCATTCCACGAGGTAGCCTTCCGGGCTGGCGATGGCAATGCCCACGGCAGCCCGATCGAATACTGCCCGGAACCGTTCCTCGCTCTCGCATAGCGCTTCCTCGGCCCGCTTCCGGTCCGTGATATCGAAGCCCACGCCCAGGACTCTCTTCATCCTGCCATGCTGGCCGTAGACCGCGCCTCCTTCGCAATGTACATAGCGTAGCTCGCCGGTCGGCCTCCTGATCCAGAAGTCTTCGCTGTAATGCTTGCCGCCTGACAGCGTAGACTGCACTGCCCGGTCTACACGGTCCCGGTCCTCAGGCACGATCGCCTCCTTGAATGCCTCATAAGAGGGCGTATAGCTTTCCGGCGACTCGCCGAAGATCCTGTACACCTCGTCGGTCCATTGCAGCGAATTCTTCTCCACGTCCCAGCTCCAGACTCCAACATGAGCGATCTGCTGGGCCCTTGCCAGGTACTCCTCGCTTTGCCGCAGCGCCTCCTCGGCGTGCTTATGCCCGGCCGCCTCCTGTCGCAGGATCTTGTTGGTCCGCTCCAGCTCCTCTGTGCGATCGAGCACGCGTCGCTCCAGTTCCTCCTCTCCGCGTTTACGGGATGTGATATCGTTCCCGACCGAGATGATCTCGAAGACGTTCCCCTGACTGTCCCTGATCGCGCGGTTCGTCCACGAGATCCAGGCCCGGGTCCCGTCCCGGCGCAGGGTCTCGTTCTCATTGCTCACGTACCGGTCCGGGCTGCGGACGATATCCTCGATCATCGCCCTGAGGTTCCGGCCGGCAGCGCTCTCTTCCGGCACGATGGTGCCGATCAGGCTCTTCCCCAGGATCTCGTCGCAGGCATAGCCGAAAAACTCCTGCGCATACCGGTTGATAAAAGTGATCCTCAGCTTCCTGTCCCAGCGGAGAATGATGCTGTTGACAGCCTCGACGATCTCCTGGCATATTCTCTCTTCACGTCTTCTGTCATTGGCCTGGCTTTTTCGTTCCCCAATCATATCACGACTACTATCAACGTGAATGTTGCCGAGGCAGATAGTTAAACGACAGCTTTACTTTTTCACGGAAATGCCTTCGCGACGATCACGATGGCCGGCCATGTCGGCAAAAAGGCGAAAAAGAGTGCCGGATCAGGGGAGATTGCCCTCGCCGGCCATCTCGTGCTGCCGGTCGATGCTCATGCGGATCAGGATGGAAAAGATCTCCTTCACTCCGGCCGGATCTATGTTCAGCTCCGTGGCCCTCTCCATGGCGCGCTTCAGCACCAGCCCGTTCTGTCTGTCGTCGCTAATCTGCAGTCCCAGCTTACGCTTTTCCTCAAGCACTCGGCTGGCCATCTCCATGCGCCGGGCCATCAGCCGCAACAGCTCTTCGTCGATCTGCGATATTTCCCCTCTTACATCTTCCAGCGACATATCATGATGCTCCCGCGTCATTTCAGGATGAATGCGCCCTTGTTTATGGTCTTTGTGGATATCACGCGGCCGGGGTACGCGGACCAGGCTTTCCTGAGGCTGTCTGCCTGCTCTCCCTTCGCCAGCGCGACATATGACGGCCCGGTGCCGGAGAGGCTGACCCCGTCGACGCCGAGCTCAAGCGCGGCGAGCATCGGATCAGTGCCGAACCCCAGCGCTCCGCAGTACAGGAAACCGTTGAGCGTCATGGCCAGGCGGTAGTCGCCGCGCACGGCCGTGTCGAAGGCCATCTCCACCCACGGTGCGATGAGCCTGGACCGGCGGACGTCCGTGTCCGCAGAGAACGCCTTGCGGTCCGGCACGTAGATCACGACCTCAGAGTCGATAGTCTCCCGCTTCAGCAGCTTCTTCTCCCGGTTGTCGGTGAGCACGATGCCGCCGAGCATGGATGCGCATGCGTCGTCGAAGGCGCCCGTGATCGAGACGCCGACGTCCAGCGCCGCCCGCACGCCGATGAGCACGGCCTCCAGCGGGTCGATATCCCGTCCTGCCGCCCTCGCCGTGGCCAGCACCGTAGCGTTAGCAGCGGCGCTGGACGATTTCAGGCCGCTGGCGACCGGCACCTGGCTGGCCGTCCGAACCCGGGCTCCCGAGTCGATGCACAGGCTGTCCAGCGTCATCTCGCAGGCTCTCTCGATCAGCCTCGTGTCGCCGCCGCCTTCGATCTCTCCCTCGATCAGGTCGCCCTTCAGCGTTACTGTCGCCTCAGTACGCAGGTCAATGGCGAATGCGCAGCCTTTCCACGCCGCGATCGCGTTGATCACTGTGCCCGCCCCGTATGCGACTCCGTGCCCTGTCATGTACGTCCTGCCTGCATGCCATATGTTAGCATAATACGTATAAGCTCTTCTGTTGGAAAAGGCTCCAGAGGTCGGCAAGAGGTCTCCGAGCTTCAACACAGAGGTCACAGAGGCTCCAGAGGACTCACAGAGGA
>JAEZKS010000291.1 GCA_023436075.1 Methanobacteriota archaeon | reverse complement strand
ATCGTAGACGATGTATCCCTCCCAGATGCCCTGTGGCGCCATGATCTTCGATCCCATTGTAACCCGGACATCGTGCTGGTAAACGGGCTGAGGTGTCGGAGTCGCTGTAGGCAGCGGATCGATCTGTATCGTCGGCTGGGGCGTGGGTGTCGGCGTAGGAGTTGCCGTGGGCTCGGGCGTCGGCGTGGGTGTCGGCGTAGCGTCGATGCCGTCAGCTTCGGCAGGCTGCGACACGTAACCGTAGATGACGTACACGCAGGCTCCCACTATGGCAAGGAGCAATATGAGCACGCCAATGACCAGTAGCCTGGAAAACAGGGTATCTTCAGGCGGCTTGATCGGTTCGATACGACTACCCATTTAATTAGACTGAATTCATAATAGCATAAATACGTGTTGCCCCTTCATGGCTAACACTATAGACACTATGGGCACAACGATCACCATGGAGCCTGTTATGGCGTCTTAGCGTCTCAATTGTGTCCATTGTGTCCATAGTGTAAAATATTTCAAGGAGTACGGCTGACTCTCTTATCGAAACAGAGGCCTGACGACCGATGCTGAAGCTGCTGGAGAAACGCAGGGAGCTCATCGACATTATAGAGGAGATCACGGGCGACAAGGGCTACTTCGACGTGCAGGATCTGGTATCTCGCACCGGGCTGCCTCGCAGCACGCTGCAGGACTGGATCAACCGTTTCGTCGACGAGGGATGTGTCGAGGTCCTAGAAGAACGCGCGGGACGCCGCCGGGCGTTGTACGCACGCCGGCGGACGCGCAGTCTGCCGACGTCAGCGTGCAAGCGCATCTTCACCACGGCGGACGGGGAGATGGCGGAGATCTTCCACGAATGCCGTAGCGAGGGCTGTATCTCATTCTGCGAGTACATGTACGCCCGAGGTAATCCCCGCGTAAGAAAGAGCGGGCTGGTCCTCCGGCAGCGAGTGAAGATCGGGAGCATCCTGCAATGCCCTCAGGGCGCCTCGCTCTGTCTTGAGAAAGTCGAGGAGAAGGATGGCGTCATCTATCAGCACATCCGTACCTTCGGCGGCCCGGCCTACTCGCTCACGGAGATGATGGAGCAGGCGGACGGCGTGCTGGAGATCAGGAGCGCGCCGAAGGGGAGCTACGTCGAGGGCGTGATCGCCACGGAGGCGCTGACTCACATGATCATCGCCGTGGACGACACGGATACTCCGGAGCACGGCGCTACCTTTGCGCTCACGCTGTCGCTGCTGGACCTGCTTACATCTCTCGAGGGCGTGCAGCGAATCTCCCACAACGTAGGCTTCCTTTACCCGGGCGTGCCTGGCATCACCGCCGGGAACGCAGTCAGCTATGTCGAGCTGGGCGTGAAGCCGGAACTGGCCGACGCGATCGTCGATACGGCTGTCGATGCAGTCCGCGCTCATACGAAATCTGATAATACAGGGATGGCAGTCAAGACCGGCCTCCGTCACTGTCCCGAGTTAGTCAAGTTCACTCGTCGCGCCCGCACGGAAGTAGTCGCTCTCGAAGACGCGCTGGCGGCCGCGAAAAAGTCGAAGGTGAGCACCATCGAGGTGACCGGCAGCCGCGGCATCATCGGCGCGGTCGCTGCTCTTGGCATGGTCGACTGTCCCGAAGGGACGCTGATGGACGTACGCAAGGAGATCGGGTAAGCTCTCAGAGAGCCTCGTATCGGCATATTATCTATAGAGATACCCCGCCAGTGATTTAACAGATAATGCGGCTCGAACAAGAGCATTTTCTCGACAGTAGGGCTCTTAAATTACTATGTATCAGGTCTGCCCGGCGTGGGCTGCGATACGGCTCCGGTCGGCTTCCGCCCCGTTCCAACCCTTGAGAAAGTCGAGCAGCGCAAGGTTTACGGCGTCGGGCCGCTCCTCATGGGGCAGATGCCCGCATTCGGGCAGCGCGACGCACTGTACGCTCTTCGCCATCCCGTGCCAGATGTCGCACACATCCCACATTTTCCCCACCAGCTCGAAGTCTTCGCCCCAGAGCGCTAGCACAGGGCAGTCGATGAGCTGATCGGCGTCCGCCTCGTCCTGGGCGACATCGACTGGCATGGCGCGGTAGTCTTCCATCGAGCCGCGCACCGTCCCTGGCTGCCGGTAGGCTTCGACATAGACGGCCACCTCTTCGTCGGTCAGCGCGCCGGGGTCGTAGCACCAGCTCCGGTATATGTAGCGAAGCCAGACGTCCTCCCGGCCGTCTATGAGCGCTTCCGGCAGGCCGGGCACCTGGTTGAAGATGAAGAACCAGTGGCCCTCTGCAATCCGCGCGTTCATGGAATTATTGATGATTCGGGTCGGTATGTTATCCAGCACTACCAGCCGGTCGATCGATTGGCGATAGTCCTTGGCAAAGCGCGTGGCCACCCTGGCGCCCCGATCATGTCCGATCAACGCGATCTTCGAGTATCCGAGGGACAGCATCAGCTCGTATATGTCCCGGGCCATGGTACGCTTATCGTAGCCGCCTTGTGGCTTGTCGCTATCGCCGTAGCCCCGCAGGTCAGGGACGATGACCCGGTAGTTCGTAGACAGCACCGGTATCTGCTTCCGCCACGCGAACCATGTCTCCGGAAAGCCGTGCAAAAGAAATACGGGCGGCCCGTTGCCGGCCTCCACGTAGTGCATCTTGATGCCGTTAACAGTAGCACGCTGATGCGTGACGCCGCCGACTTGCATGAATATCCCCGATCCGGAATTCAGACGCGGGCCTGAACTACGTTTCTGAAAAAAATGCCGAGGTGATCGGCTGTCCCGAAGGTACGCTGATTGACATGCGGAAAGAGATCGGATAAGCCGTCAAGACATGGGCCTGGCCAGGTGTCGCATCTTGAAATTCGCAGTGCAATGGTTGGACGTTCAGATCAAATGATTTATATTTACGCGTTACTATCACTTGTCAACAAGGTTTGTGTATAACATGGTAGCGATAAAACACATATTGATAGCTGCACTTGTCGTGTTTGCCATACTGATCGTCGCCGGATGTGTAGACAACAGCGAGCGGGATAGCGCGCAGGAAAAATACGACCAGCAAATCATAACGACAAATGAACAGTTATCAGTCGTGCAAAACTTATACGACAGATTCAGTCTGGGCGTGGATATCGTATCTCTTAAAGAGATTATGCCCAGATACTACTCGAACCTGACGGCGCTGCAAAACGACGTGAACGCCTCTATTCAGGCCGGTGAGGAGCTGAAAAAATATCTTAAACAGGACAGCGACGATTACGAGACAGTGACCGCCAACGAGCTGTCGCTACAGACACAGTTCAATCTGTTTGTCAGAGACTATAACCAGCACGTAGAGTCATATAATAATGGCCCGGGCTTGCAAGATGGCACTACCATGCCGTTGTTCACCTGAAGCGTCGATCGGGCATCCGGGCTGCCGGGATACAATAAAAATATCAGGCCGCAGGAGGCTTTTCCTCGACCTTTTTCTTTTTCGGGGCTGCGGGTTTCTTTTCTGCAGGCTTCTTCTTCGGCGCGGCCTTCTCAGTCTTAGTGTCAGCCACAGTCCCTGCCTCGGCAGCTTTCTTCTCCTTTTCTTTCTGCCACGCCTCGAAGTTGCATTGCGGGCATCCCAGCTCCCATGGCTTCTTGCCACCGGTGATGATCTTGATATGGCTCAGCCCGTGCTTCTCGCACATCTTGTTGGTCACCACGATGTTGCCAGACGGGGGCAGCGGCAGCGAGAAGGTGCAGTTCGGATACCCACTGCAACCGATGAACCGGCTGCCCTTCTTGCTCTTCCGCACCATCAGGTCTGAGCCGCAGATCTGGCACTTGCCAATGATCTTGTCCTCGCGGAGTCCCTCGTACAGGACGTCGCGGATCTCGTCATGTTTTTTGTCCAGCACGCCGAAGATCGTCTCCAGCATGGCCTGGGACTCGTCGACGACGTTCTCTTCCTTGATCTTGCCATCGGCGATCTCGTCCATATCGCTCTCAAGCTTGCTGGTCATGTCGGGCTTCGTGATCAGGTCAGCATACTTCTCCAGCGCCTCGACCACCCGCACAGCCATGTTGGTCGGCTGGGGCGGGTTGCCATGGACGTAGTTGCGCGCGTAGAGCTTCTGGATGGTCTCATGGCGCGTCGACTTGGTGCCGAGCCCGAGGTCTTCCATCATCTTGACGAGCCGGCCCTGGCCGTAGCGCGTCGGTGGCGTGGTCATCTTCTCGAGCAGGTCGATCTTAGTGACCTTCAGCACTTCGCCTTCGGTGACTTCGGGCAACGACTCTTCCTTCGGCATGCCGTACGGGTAATAGTGGCGCCATCCGGCGACGGCGAGACGTGAGCCGCTGGCCTTGAACTTCTCCCCGGAGATGTCCACGACTATGTTCTGGGTATCCCAGGATGCTGCGGGCGCCAGCGTGGCGAAGAACCGCCGCACGACCAGCTCATAGACCCGCCACTCATCGTCGCGCATGTCCGATTTCTTTGCGCTGGCAACAGGATAGATGGGCGGGTGGTCCGTCGTCTCCTTCTTGCCCCGGGTGGGCGTGATCGGGCCTTCGAGCAGCTTCCTGGCATATGCTCCGAATTCGCCGGAAGCAAAGACATCTAAGATTTCTCGCAGGTTCAGGCTGGCCGGATAGACGGTGTTATCGGTACGTGGATAGGAAATCCATCCGTTGACGTACAGGTTCTCGGCGATGCGCATGGCATTGGCCGCGCTGAAGCCGATGCTCGCCGCCGCGCGGATGAACTCGGTGGTCGAGAACGGTATGGGCGGGGCGTCAGGCCGGGCGCCTTTCCGGTATTCGGCGACCGTTCCTGAGCTGCCGAGCTTCGCTTTGATCTTCTCTGCGGTCGGCTTATCCTCAAAGCGGTTGCATTCGTGTTTTGTCGTGAATTCTGCGCTGTCCTTCAGGTTCGCGTAGAGTTCCCAGTATGGCGTTGGCGTGAACGCCCGGATCTCCAGTTCCCGGTCCACGAGAAGGGCAAGCAGCGGCGTCTGTACCCGGCCGACGGATAAGAAGCTCTTGCCGAGACGGCCGCAGGTCAGCGAGATGTAGCGCGTCAGCGCCCCGCCCCAGACGAGGTCGATCTTCTGTCGTGCTTCGCCGGCAGCCGCGAGGTTGAAGTCCAGCGGCACCCGGTTCGCGAACGCGCGATCGATCTCCTGCTTGGTGATCGCGCTGAACCGGACGCGGTCGAACGGCACGCTCTTATTGTTCTCCTTGATGATGCGGTACGCCTCGACGCCGATCAGCTCGCCTTCGCGGTCAAAGTCAGTGGCAATGGTGACGAGCGTGGCGTCCTTCGACAGCTTCTTGAGGGCGGTGCCGATCTTTTTGTGCGTATAGCGGACTTCGGTCTCCGCGCGGATGAGGTCTTTCGGCTGGGTGATCGACCAGTTGTTGTACTGCTCCGGGAAGTCGATGTTCACGATATGGCCGGACAGACCGACGATCTGAGTGCTGTCGCTGACGTAGACGGAGATGCCTTCGATCTTGTTCTCCTTGTAGCTTTTTCCGAAGAGTATCTGTGCGATTTTCTTTGCCGTGATGTTTTTCTCGGTGACGATTAAGTGCATTCGAGCAGCTCCCTCAACAACAGGTTGACCTCTGCAGGGTCAGCCCTGCCCCTCGTCTTCTTCATGACCATGCCAACTAAGTAGTTCAGCGCCGCAGCCTTGCCGGTCCGGAGGTCCTGGACAGCGGCGGCGTTCTCCTTGATGACTTCGGCGACCGCAGAGCGCGTGATGTCTGTTTCCACCTTCACGAGGCCTTTCTTCGCGATGATGTCCTGCGGATCACCGCCCTCGTTGAGCAGCGTCCGCACGACCTCGACGGCTCCCTTGTCCGTGATGGCTCCTTTCTTGAACTGTTCCAGTATGAATATCATCTTGTCCGGGCCGAAGGCGTCGCGCACGTCCATGTCCCGGTAATTCAGCTCGCCCTTCAGGCAGTCGGCCACCCACGTCGCTGCGAGTGCCGGGTCGACCTTCGCAGCTACGTACTCGTAGTAGTTCGCCACGCGGATCTCAGACGTGAGGACTTTGGCGTGGTCATCGGAAATGCCATATTGCCTCTTGAAGCGCTCCCGCCTGGCATCAGGCAGTTCCGGCAGCCTCTCCTTCAGCGCGTGCTGCCAGCCGCTGACCGACAGCGGCACAAGGTCTGCCTCCGGGAAATAACGGTATTCCTCAGCCTGTTCCTTGGAACGCAGCGTGATGGTGCAGTTACGATCGTCGTCGTAGTGCCGGGTCTCCTGCGTGACTTTCACGCCCCTCCTCTTCATGTTCTGCTGCCGGGAGATCTCGAACAGCAGCGCCCGCTCGACGCCCTTGTACGAGGAGATGTTCTTGATCTCCACCCGTGCCCCGCCGCGCAGCGAGATGTTCGCGTCGACTCTCAATGCGCCAGGCAGCGAGCCATCGAACACGTCGAGGTACTCAAGGATATTGCGCAATTTGTTGATAAAACGTCGCGCCTCTTTGGGCGAGCGGAGATCAGGCTCCGTCACGACCTCTATGAGCGGCATGCCGGAACGGTTGTAGTCGACCAGGACGAATTTGCTCGTCTCGATGGAGCCCTGGTGCACCAGACGTCCCGGGTCCTCTTCCATGTGGACGCGGCGGATGCGGATCGTCCGCTCCTGCCCGTCCGTGTCGACGGTGACCGTGCCGTTCGAGGCGATCGGGAAGTCATATTGAGTGATCTGGAAGCCTCGGGGCAGGTCGGGATAGTAGTAGTTCTTCCGGTAGAACTGGGTGTGCTGCGCGATCTCGCAGCCCAGCGAGAGCCCGACCATGATCGTGTACTCGACGGCTTTCTTGTTGATGACCGGCAGCGCGCCGGGCAGGCCCATGCACACGGGACACGTGTGGGTGTTCGGCTCCGCCTCGTGGTGCTGCGTCGAGCAGCCGCAGAACAGCTTGCTTGCCAGCTTGTTCAGCTGGCAGTGGATCTCGAGGCCGATGATGACGTCGCCGCCGTCGTCGGAGATGACATAGTCACTCATTCAGAACCCCTCCGGGAGCTTCTGGAAGTCCGTGTTCGACTCGAACGTGTACGCCGCCTGTATCAGCTTCGGCTCGTCGAAGAAGTTGCCGATCAGCTGCATTCCGATGGGCAGGTGTCCGGCGAAACCGCAGGGCACCGCGATCGACGGCACGCCGGCGAGATTGATCGGCAGCGTGTCGACGTCCGCCAGGTACATGGACAGCGGGTCGTCGACCTTCTCGCCGATCTTGAACGCCGGCGTGGGCATGGTCGGCGCGGCCAGCACGTCCACGTGCTTGAAGGCCTCGACGAAGTCGTTCTTGATGAGCGTGCGCACCTTGAGCGCCTTCAGGTAGTAGGCGCCGATGTAGCCCTCGGACAGCGCGTACGTCCCGAGCATGATCCGGCGCTTCACCTCGGGGCCGAAGCCCTCCGCACGGATGCGGCTGAAGGTGGTGTGCCAGTTCTCGTCCTTGCCCGTGCGCAAGCCGTACCGCAGCCCGTCGAACCTGGCCAGGTTGGACGACGCCTCGCACATGGCGATGATGTAGTAAGCGGATAAGGCGTATTTGGTGTGGGGCAGCGAGACTTTCTTGTAGTCGGCGCCGAGCTTATCCAGGGTCATGATGGCATCCCAGACCGCCTTTTCGACGCGCTTGTCCATGCCCTCGACGAAGTACTCCTCGGGGACTCCGATCCGGAGGCCCTTGACGTCGTCGATGAGATGATCGGTATAGGTGACCTTGTCGGCTTCGGCTACCGAAGTGGAGTCCTTCGGGTCGCCGCCGGCGATCACGTCAAGCAGCAGCGCCGCGTCCGCGACGTTGCGGGTGATAGGTCCTACCTGCTCCAGCGAGTTGGCGTACTCGACGACACCGTACCGGGACACCAGCCCGTAGGTCGGCTTTATTCCGACTACGCCGCAGAATGCGGCGGGGCAGCGCACCGAGCCGCCCGTGTCAGTGCCCAGGGCCATCCGGCTCTCCAGGCCTGCGACGGCCGCAGCGCTCCCGCCCGAGGAGCCGCCGGGCACCCTGGTAAGGTCCCAGGGATTCTTCGTCGGGCCGTAATGGCTCGACTCAGTGGACGTGCCCATAGCGAACTCGTCCATGTTAGCCTTGCCTGTGATGATTGCGCCTTCCTTGCGTAGCCGGGCCACCACCTCCGCGTCGAATGGCGGCACGTATCCAGTCAGTATCTTCGAGCCGCAGGTCGTCTGCAGGCCCTTCGTGGTGATGCAGTCTTTTACAGCCACCGTCATGCCGGCCAGCCTGCCGGTCACTTTGCCGTCGTCTACGGCTTTCGCAGTCTGTAGTGCCTGCTCTTTGTTGAGCGTGATAAAAGCGTTGAGCTTGCTCTGCCTGATGCACTCGAACGTCTTCTCGGTTGCCTCCAGGAACATGGTCACACGATCCTGGGCCCTTTGACGAAGCCCTTTTCATGTTTGGGCGCGTTGCGCAGGACGTCATCCTGTGACAGCGACTCTTCCGCCACGTCCTCCCGGAACACGTTAGTCAGGCCAATCACGTGGTATGTCGGCTCGACGTTTTCCGTATTCACCGCATCGAGCTCTTTGAAGTACTCTAGAATGGAATTGAACTGCTTTGCGAACAGCGCCGTCTCCTGCTCCGTCAGGTCGATGCAGGCGAGGGAGCCGATGTGCTCTACGTCTTTTTCGGTGATCATCGGAACACGTCCCTGTATATGTTTTCAAGGAAGCCGGCCGGGGTACAGCCTCTCGATTTAGCCAGCCTTTCGATCGTTTTCTGGGCGCCGGTGCCGTACTGTATGGCCTTCTTCGGCGCGTTTGCAACCTCTCGCGGGAGGTATTTTTCTGCTACTTTTCTTAGGATATATTTGCGTATATAATCCTTGCCATTCGGACGGACCTTCAGTGACGGGCCCATGCGGCGCGACGCTCCGACCACGCGCATGTCGAGGAAAGGCACCCGCAATTCGACGCCATGCGCCATCGTCGCCGCGTCGTCCCTCTCCAGGTTGACTTCCGCAATGTGCCGGAGGTCATGGTCCAGCATTTCTTCGAGGTTAGCTGCAGCCTCATAGCGCGCGTAGCCGGCGAACAGCTCGTCCGCGCCCTGCCCCGATAATAATACTTTGAAGCCGTCCTTCCGGGCATGCTGCGCCAGCAGGTACAGCGGCAGCGCGATGGCGACTCTTTGCAAGTCAGGGCTCTCGACTGCACAGACTGTGCCCGCGATAGCATCAGTCATCTCCTTTTCTGTTACCTCGTAGACGACGTGGCGGCTTTCGGTACCCATTAGTTTCGCAGCCTGCTTCGCAGCCTTTACGTCGTGCGAGTCGGCCATGCCCACGGTCAGCAGCGGCATATCTGGCGCCATAGCTCCGACGAGCGCGCTGTCAATGCCGCCGGAAAACGTTACTGCCGCCTTTTCGTGCACGCGCGCGCGGACGGCCGCCGCCAGCGACTTATCCAGCTCCCGGACTGCATCGCTTTCGTCCAGCCCCGGCTCGTAGCGCGGAAGATCGATGACCCTCCGTTCCTCGCCGTCGATCAAAGCCGCGCCTGGCGTCAGGGTTTTCACATCCATGATGCCCGCCCGCCAGAGCGCCTTTCGCTCCGATGCAAAGCCGAACCCGTCCGCATTGTGCCCGTAGAACAGCGGCTTCACTCCGACCGGGTCCCTGATCAGCGAAAGCTTATCGCCGTCCCAGAGGGCGAGAGAATAGTCGCCATTGATGTCCGGGGCAGTTGCGATGAGCCCGCCCATGCCCTTCAACAGGATGCGAGCTAGCGCTTCGGTATCGGAGGCAACGTCTGCAAAATCCCTGTAGTTATAGATCTCGCCGTTGAAGACGAAGGCTTTCTCGTCAGTCAATACCGGCTGCGGATAGTCGCCGGTGACCTTCAGGTGCGTGTGGCCCAGACATGCCTGTTTTCCGTCATAGACAGCCGAGCCGTCCGGGCCCCGGTGGTGCAGCAGCTCGGTCATCTCGCAAGTACGCTGCCCTGCTCCCGCGCCGACGAAGCCCGCTATGCCGCACATAATAGAATGGGAATTGCCGGTCTGCAATTAAATATCTTTCTTAGTGCGTAGAAAAAGTAATCGGACCAGTCATCCTTCGGAACCTGGCAAGAGAAGATCCCGGAGCTCTCGCAAATATTCCCGGTTGAAGGTGACTGATATAGCCATGAATACGACTAAGCTAATCATGATCATGGCCGCCAGTAGCGGCACCGGACTCAGCCCCATAGTTGT
>JAEZKS010000209.1 GCA_023436075.1 Methanobacteriota archaeon | reverse complement strand
GGGCAAGATAGTTGGAATCCACGCCGGAGAGCTAAATAGAAGCGACGTAGAAACGGCTATGGAGCTGGAGCCTGACTTTCTGGTCCATATGACCCACGCATCGGACCGGGACATCGCAAAGGCATGTGACCTGGGCCTGCCGGTGGCGGTCTGCCCACGTTCGAACGTGGCGACAGGCGTCGGCCTTCCGCCAGTGAAAAAGATGGCGGAGGCGGGGCTGCTGCTCGGGCTGGGCACGGACAACGTGATGATCAACGGGCCAGACATGTTCGCTGAGATGGAGTGGGTCTCCAAAGCATTCGTGCGCGACGACCGGCTCACCCTGAAAATGGCCACGGTCAACGGCGCCCGGCTCCTCGGCGCCGGGGAGCGCAAAGGCTCCATCGCGGCGGGGAAAGACGCCGACCTGATCGTCATAGACAAAGGTTCAAATAACCTGAGGTGCTCTAAAAATCTTCTGAGCTCGCTCGTGCGGCGGGCGCGCCCGGACGACATCAGTTTCCTCATTAGCGGAGGCAGATTATGGCGGAACTCTTCAAGAATATCCTGATAGCAACGGACGGATCAAAGAGGACACAAAACGCTGTGGATACCGGGCTGGAAATTGCCCGCGTACACCATTCGAAGGTCTACGTGGTCTACGTAGTCGACACCGTGACCTTCACATCCGTTCCAATGGACGTCACCTGGGAGAACATGTACCAGCTCCTGAAAGAAGAGGGCGAGGAGGCCGTCGGCCGCGTGAAGGAAGAGGCCGGCTCAGGCACCGAGGTGGAAACCCATGTGCTGGAGGGCAACCCCGCGCTGGAGGTCACCAAGTTCGCCAAGGATCACGACTGTGACCTCATCGTGGTCGGTACCCTGGGCAAGAGCGGCATCGACCGCCTTCTGCTGGGCAGCGTAGCGGAAAAGATCGTGCGCATCGCTCCGTGTCCGGTTCTTGTCATCAGGAGCCAGAAACAAAGTGGCAAATAAATAAGTATGTATATTAAGACAGGCTTTCGAGGTATACGATGAAGCAAGCAATGACTGTTGACGACATCATGATCAAAAACGTTAAGAGCATCGAGATACCCGGCACGAGAGACGAAGTGCTCGAGCTCATGCAGAAAGAACACATCTCTGCCGTGCCCGTAGTCAAGGAGGGCACGCTGCTGGGCATCGTGACCCGTATAGACTTGCTCAAGCATCCCGAGGAGGAGCAGATTGCCATGCTCATGACACGGGACCCGATCACTATCACTCCCGATGCACCCCTGTCGAAGGCTGCGGCCATCCTCATGCACACAGGCCTGCGCCGGCTGCCGGTCGTCGTCCGTGGCAAGCTCGTCGGCATCGTCACAGTCAGCGACATCGTCGGCGCCATCGGCCAGATGGACATCAAGGAGCCGATCCTGAACTTCATCCGGGACGGCATCGTGGCCATCTGGGAAGAGACGCCTGTGCCCGTGGCCAGCGAGATCATCCGCCTGTCGAAGAGGGACGCCCTGCCCGTGCTGGACACCCGGCGCGATCTGGCAGGCATCATCAGCATCACGGACATCATCAACCTCAGCCGTATCGAGGACACCGTGGAGAAGTCCGACATGTCCGCCGGCTCCGACGAGGACAAGTGGACGTGGGAGAGCATGAGGGATACCATGAGCCTCTACTATGGCGTGTCCCGCATCTCGCTGCCGGACGTGCCGGTGAAGACCGTGATGATCAAGGAAGTCATCACCGCGTTCCACAAGACTCCGGTCTCCGAGTGCGCGAAGAAGATGCGCCGGAACCGCATCGAGCAGGTGCCGGTCATCACTGCCGATAACAAGCTGGACGGGCTGCTGCTCGACCGCGAATTGCTCGCAGTCATCGCCGATAAGGACGTCAAAATTACCCAGAAAGGGGTATAACGCTTCATCCGGGCGGCGGTATCCCGCCCGACCTCTTTTAACATTTCACTTATAGAGAGCCCGACTGTCGATTCCATCAGTCGTCTGCTGTCCGTTCGCGTGCGCGTGCTGCAGGTCAAACAGGCGATGATAGCCAGCCTTTTTCATTACCGGTAGTTATCGACTCGGATGTATCGCGCACCAGGGCTGTTTCATCCGAATGATCTGCTTCGCCAGATGCCTGCGTGCCGATGGCGGCACCTCGTAAAGCCCTTTCTCGATCGTCCTCTCGACCTTTTCTTCGACCATGGCAGGAGCCTTCGTCTTGCACTTCCGACACCTGTACCCTTGTCCTGCGCCGGCCGACTCCATATGCCGGCCGCATGACGGGCAGACTGGGGTCATTTTGCGCACGTCCTCAGCCAGCCGTACGATTTCCAGCTTTTCGAGGTTCATCGTGCGGTCTTTCATGCTGCCGAAGACCCGGATTTCGTCTCCGGGGATCAGCGCTTTCACGATGTTACGGAAGCTCTTCGTCGGCTCGAATGCCGCGCATTTTAGCGTGGCATTGTCGTCGCCGATGGCAAAGAAGACGTGGCCTCCTTCGATGGCATAAGGAGCTTCCGTCACCCGGCCTTTCAGCACGTAGGACCGGTCGTCTCGTGCCTCAGCGATGGTTCCGCAGAGTAGATGCATGTCAGTGCCCTGGTTGGTGATGAAAATGATCGACCGCTCCACGGGCTCGGTCGTCAGCATCTCTTGTGCTCGTCGAAGCACTTCAGGGCTGTTGCCCCGGATGCCGTAGAGCACCGGGTCTGGCGTGTGTGGGGAGAAGACGATCACCCTGTTCGCCAGGTCCACGTTGTCCCAGGTGTCGGGGTACATGGCAGCGTCCATAGCGTAGACTGACTCCCGGTCCAGCCACCGCGGCTTCTCGTAGTTCTCCGGCATCCTGTATGTGAGCAGCTCGTAGGTAAAATCGTACAGCTCCAGCCCGATCGCAGCAAGCGCACCGACGATGCCCCGGCCGTTTTTGAACTTGTGGACGCGCATGCCGTGTCGGCGGGCAAGGGCTTCTGCTTCCTCGATCTCGACCACGTCCCGGACCACCCGCAACGCATAGGCCTTCAGGTCTTCTGTGATCTCGCCCGAGTACAGCAGCAGGCCGGGGTTCGTGTTCTCGTCGTCGAACCGCGAGAACTCGTTGACTGCCGCCAGCGCGATGCGCTCGACCTCGTCCATCGCTTCAGGCCCGGCATCAAGCCGTATGCACAGCGCCGCATTGCCCCTCGTCTTGTATTTGATGTTGGGATTCAGGCGGATGAGCCGGGGATAGTCGACGATGCCGAAGCCGGAGAGACGCTCCGCTAAGACGGCGGCAAGGTAGGTAGTACACATGCCGAGCTTCGAGTCGGTGTCGTCGATTCCTACATGGATCATAAGCCTGATCACTCTAAACAGGAGGATTATATAACCGTTTTCTGCGAGCTGCCTGATCAGAGTCTGGTCATAGGCAAGCTCAATTCGCTCGTCTCTGCGGCCTCTGCGCCTCCTCTGTGCGCTCTGCGGGAATAAAACTGTTCTCGTACTCGACACATAGCCTGAAACAGGGCAGCGTCGTTATACTGTAAATGCAATGCGACGGATGAGAATCCTCGCAGAGCGCGCAGAGGAGGCGCAGAGGCCGCAGAGGATGACATGCAGCAGGCGGTTATGAGAGTCACATGGCTCGGTCACGCGCACATACGCGGAAGCTCATGCACGATGCGAGCAGTTACCGGCTAATACTTACGGCATGCACTCCGGAAACTATTATGTCATAGCCTTCCTATGTGATCATATGCACGAGTCGCTGCAAACGCATAATACGATAAGAATACCGGCTGGTTCAGATAACCGGATCATCTGTGGCGACGCCCTCGCCGTCCTGAAAGACTATCCGCCGGATACCTTCCGATGTTGCGTGACGAGCCCTCCTTACTTTGGACTGCGCGATTATGACGTAGCGGGCCAGATCGGCTCGGAAGACAAAGTGGACGATTATATCGATCATCTCGCAGCCGTGTTCCGCGAAGTCCGTCGGGTGCTGGCGCCGGACGGCACACTCTGGCTTAATATCGGAGACTCTTATACCAGTGGTAACCGGACATGGCGCGACATAGATAAAAAGAACCCGGCAAGAGGCATGAGCTACCGGCCACCGACGCCCGAGGGGCTGAAACCAAAAGACCTGATCGGCGTACCATGGCGGCTCGCGTTCGCATTGCAGGCAGACGGGTGGTACCTGCGGTCTGACATTATATGGAATAAGCCGAACTGCCAGCCAGAATCAGTGAAGGACCGGCCGACGCGGTGCCACGAGTACGTCTTTCTGCTTACGAAGTCTGAGAAATATTACTATGATTATGATGCTATCAAGGAGCCAGCGAACGGCTCCGTCGAAAAGAAAAACAAGCGAACTGTCTGGAACATAAACACAGAGCCATTCAAAGAGGCACATTTCGCAAAGTTTGCGACAAAGCTGGTTGAACCTTGTATACTTGCCGGGAGTGAAGAAGGCGACTATGTTCTCGATCCGTTCTTCGGTTCAGGTACAGTAGGCGAAGTTTGCCTGAAGTTGAGACGGCAGTTCGTCGGCATCGAGATCAAGCCGGAATATGTCAGCATTGCGAAGAGGCGGATCGCATCGGCCATCAGTTTAGGTGATTTTTGTGAAGTGGGAGAAGACAGAAGAGTTCCCGGTAATTCGGCCTAACCTCCAGATATCGTTTTATAACCGGCTGAATGCGCTGGAAAAACTATACTTGCAGGAAGCTCTGAATCACGCGATTTCCGTAGTGAAAATTAAAGATATAGATCAGGAATTAAGCGTCTATGTCAGCGATGAAAACCTCAGAAAACTGGCGCAGTTTCACATTCGTGGCGAAGTGTTCTTTCCAGTTCCTTGCCTCATGACAGCGTACCCGTACTTGCTCGGTTACTACCGGCTACTTTACGGATTGTCACAAAAGGAGTTTTACGGAACGAGCCCTTACAGCGCATTTAAAAAGATGGAAGAGGCGGGAACGATCCCTGCAGCATTATCTCAAGATGATATAAAGAAGCTATGTAAAAGTCTCGCCTCAACTGCCGGAATTCTCGTAGATAACATGAACGTGCTTTCGGTTGACATCGCGTCCCACCTGCAGCTATTGACTCTCGGTGCACAGCTTCGCGGCAGCCATAGCAACGCGATAGGCGAGGAAGCTACGATCGAAATAGTCAACCTGATCAGAGAAATTACAGCAAAATACATCCAATCGGACGAGAACAACCGCATTATTCTTATCAATGAATCCGGCGACGAGATCGTCATCGAATTTTTAAGCGATCCTGACGTGCGTATCGTTGCCAACCTGAAAATCGGAGTACGACCGATTCTCTCTATCGAAATAAAAGGCGGTAAGGATATTTCTAATGTCCACAACCGCATGGGCGAAGCAGAGAAGAGCCATCAAAAAGCGAAGAAGTACGGGTTTCGCGAATTCTGGACGTTGGTGCGTGCTGACATCGATATCGAGATGGCACGAAGAGAATCGCCGACGACTAATCACTTCTTCAGAATAGATGAGCTTTTAAGGAAAGACTCTGACGAATATAAAATGTTCAGGGACTATCTGTGCTCGTTTATCGGCATAAGATCGAGCACCGATATATGAAGGGAATTGTCGTTGCGTCATCGACACACGCCCGTGACCGGGCTGCCGGGCCCTTGCGCTAAGGCCGCCGCCGAACAACGAGATGCAATGCCCGGTCTGACCATCAGTTCTCGACGATGGTGCGCGCGAGCGGCCGCCCCGCCGATGATGCTGTCTCAGCCGGTCATGGGAATGAGAATGTTTTAATATTTGAAACAGGAGAGTCTCCTTGTAACAATACAAATCTAACCGCTCATGACACGGGAAACACTGCTTGACCGGGTGATCGCGCTCCTCTGGAGAGCGGAGTTCATCCTGTCCGAGAAATGCGACATCCGTCCCCGGAGCTTCGACGTGGGCGCCCGCAGGGGGGAGACCTTCCTCCTCATCAAGGTGCTGTCCAACATCGAGGGGCTCGGCGAGGACACCTCCCAGGAAATGCGTCGGCTGTCGGTCCTGTTCAACGGCTCGCCCATCGTTTGCGGCGAGCACACGAACGCCCACCCGCTGGAGACCGGGGCAGTGTACCTCAGGTACGGCATCCCGTGTGTCAACATCGATACCCTGCACGACTATTTCATCGAGGATGTGCCGCCGCTGGTCTACGCGGCGCCAGGCGGGCTCTACGTCGAGATCGACGGCGAGACGCTGCGCGCGCTGCGCGAGTCGAAGAGCATCTCCCTCGGCGAGCTGGCGAAGTCGCTGGGCGTTTCCCGGCGCACGATCAGCAAGTATGAAAGCGGGATGAACGCGACCATCGACGCGGCGCTGAAGCTGGAGGAGATCCTGGACGCGCCCATCGCCTGTCCGATCAACATGATCGTCCGTGTGGAGAAACCTGTCCCTGCCGACGAGGCGCTCAATGACCTGAAGAACGCTACCGGGCTGGAGCGGGACGCACTGGGGGCCCTGATGCACATAGGCTTCGACGTCTTCCGCACCACGCGGGCGCCGTTCAACGCGCTGTCCCGGGAAGACGACAACAAAGTCCTGACCGGCGTCAGCGACATCAGCGAGATCATGCTGAAGAAGGCAAAATTCATGTCGAGCCTGGCCGACGTGGCCGGGACTTACTCGCTGTACATCGTCAAAGGCGCCCACCAGTCGAAGGCGATCGGCAATACCATCCTGATCGAGAGCGAGGCGCTCAAGAAGATCGACGACAGTGACGAGCTGCTGGACCTATACCTGAAAGAGCCACGTAAGGCCGATACGGGCAAGTAGGCATAAACTCCTTGCAGTTGCGGGGTTAGCGTCGTTTCACACGAAAGCACGAAACTTTTTTAGACGAAAGCTCTAAAGGAATTAAAGCACGAACTAAAGCTCTAAATGTGCGAAGACACCAACCTGGTGCTTTCGAACCGTTCGTGGTTTGATTCGTTTTTAAAAAGCCGTGCTTTAGCGCAATTTTGATTTTTAACTGTGATTTGATACATTTCGAGATTTGAATATAAAAAAGAGTGATTCTTTTCCGGTTTTCGGATCGTTCGACGATGATGACCTGGCTTTTTCTCGGGCCGGGACGGGCGGCCTCGCGCGCGTGCGCACGACTGGCATCCGGGCCCTCCCGGACTGATACATATGAGCCTGCGACGAACACCAGGCATGCGCCAACACTGCGAAACGGCAGATGAAAACCCTTCTGAAAACCAGAGATGAGTCAAAAGAGTTTTCGTGCTTTCGTGTGAAACGACCAAAACCCGGAACAAGCGTCTGCCATCTGCTTTTCTCAACGACCGTAAAACGCTTATATTATACTATCGATACCTGTTTAATTTAAATTAAACAGGAGTATAGAAATGGCAAAGGCAAACATACCTGAAAAGGGAGCGATCATCCAGCGGGACATGGAGACTTTTTCGATATCGCCTCACATCGCCGGCGGATTCGTCGAGCCAGCGATGTTGAGAAAGATCGCCGACGTGGCGGAAAAGTATGGCGCGAAATACGTGAAGCTCACCGGAGCCCAGCGCATGGCCATCATCGGAATAAAGGAAGCAGACCTGGACAATGCCTGGGGGGAGTTCGACGACCGATCAAAGGCAATCGGCCTGACGATCCGGAGCATCCAGATGTGTCCCGGGACGAGGGCGTGCAAGCGTGCCAAACAGGACAGCCCCGGCCTTGGCTTTGCCCTCGATAAAGAGTACTACGGCAAGCCGGCGCCGGCCAAGTTCAAGATGTCCGTCGCGGGATGTCCCAACGGCTGCAGCGACCCATGGCTGAAAGACCTCGGTTTCTTCGGGACTGATAATGGCTTCACTGTGGTGGCCGGCGGCAAAGGCGGCGGTACCGCGAAGATCGGCAGGGTCATTGCGGAGGGGCTGTCGGCGGACCAGGCCATGGTGCTCTCGAAAAAGGTCATCTCGTTCTACCGGGAGAACGGCAAGGCCCCGGAGCGTCTTGGCGCTACCATCGAGCGGGTCGGCTTCGATACCTTCTTGAAAGCAGTACTCTGATCGCGTTCCGGCAGGAGCCATCGATCTTTCCGTCAGATGCGGCCTTTAAATGTCCCGTCTTTCCGGGCCGCATCCTGCCATTGCATAGAGTAACGCACCCGTGAGCGGCGCCGGCTCAATCATTACTTTCAGAGCGTACTTCTGACTAACAGCGATGCCGTAGTATACAACAACATATATATCTCTTCTATCGATATACTACGTTTCCGCTATGCCAAAGGTTGAAATGTCCGAAGGTCTGCACAAGGAAGTCAAGAAATTTGCTGTGGATCATGACCTCTCGGTCAAAGACGCTTATGCATGCCTGGTCCGTTTCGCGATTGAGCAGAAGCATGACAAGCACGCTCTCAAGAAGATACTGAACGAGAAGGGCGCCGACGACGATATCATCGTCGGGTCGTGACACAAGGAAACGACGGCTACAACGTGCAGCATGTAGTCCCGTGTTCATATTCCGGCTACTGCCTTTATTATAAGTTAGAAAACGGGGATAAAAAAGATCTTTATGACCACAATGCCATGATATACATGGCATCTACCGTGGTCATTGTGACAGGTTATTTCTTCAACTCTTTCTTCTTGGGCCGCAGTGCCTCGTAACCGCACTTTCTGCAGCGGGTCGCTTTCAACGCATTCCTCGCGTTGCACTTCCTGCAGATCTGGATGTTAAGGGTCCGGGCTTCTGCCTCTGGAAATCTCGCCATGATATGTACCTCTGATATTTTAAGACGACATCTAAAAGTTCTCGAAGCATATAACTGTTTCGCCCACAGAAATTGATATAATTATAACCGGATATAACTGCGGCAATGGCAGAATCCGGGTTATCCGCTGAAATATTTTCCATTCTGCAACAAGCGTAATGATAAAGTTCAAATACTCACGTCTTATAAACTCAGTAGAAAAACCATTTAAACCTTAAGCTATTTCATCTGTATGGAAGTATATCTGCTATGAAAGCGATTGTTCTGGCCGCCGGCGAGGGCAGCAGGCTCAAGCCGTTCACGGCGACCCGGCCGAAGGTCATGATCCCTGTCGGCAACAGACCTATTCTCGAGTACGTGATTAACGCGCTCCAGGAGAGCGGCATCATAGACATCATTCTGGTGGTGGGCTACAAGCGCGAGAAGATCATGGATTACTTCTCTGACGGCCACAAGTGGGGTGTCAACATTACCTATGTCGAGCAGTACCAGCAGCTCGGCACCGCCCACGCCCTCCGTCAGGCGTCGCATCTCATCAAGGACCACTTCCTGGTGATCAACGGCGACACGGTGATCGATGCGTCGGCCATCAGGGAAGTCATGCGCCATCAGAGCGGCGATGCCACCATGCTGACGGTCACCGTCGACAAGGCACAGAAGTACGGCGTAGTGCAGACCCAGAACCACCTGGTCAAGAGCATCCAGGAGAAGCCTACACACAAGGACGCCGGCAACACAGTCAACGCCGGCTTGTACTGTTTTGCCCCGAAGATATTCGAGTTCCTCGAGTTCATGGACATCTCGGAGCGGGGCGACTACGAGATTACCGACGCGATCAAAAAGATGATCGACAACGGCATCCCCGTCAGGGCAGTCCACACCGATGCCATCTGGATGGACGCAGTGTATCTATGGGACCTGATCGAGCTGAACGCAGCCACTCTCGCCCGCCAGAGGGCGGAGAGCCACGGGACGATCGAGGATGGCGCCCGCATCATCGGTGCGGTGAGCATCGGCGAGAACACTGTCATACGATCGGGCTGCTACATCGTCGGCCCCGTGAGCATCGGCGACAACTGTGACATCGGCCCTGATACGGTGATCCTGCCCAGCACCAGCATCGGCAGCAACACGACCATCGAGCCGTTCTCGCGTATCTCGAACAGCATCCTGATGAGCAACACGCGAGTTTCGTCCTTCAGCCACATCACGAACACGATCATAGGAGAGGGCGCTTCCACCGGGCCCGCCTTCATCACTGAATCGGACAATACGAAAGTAGAGGTGGAAAACATGCTGATGCGCGCCAACATCGGCGCGATTGTCGGCGACAATACCGAGATCGCGGGCAGGGTACTCGTGAAACCGGGCAGGATCATAGGTATCAGGTGTAAGATAGGGTCCGGGACTATCGTCTGGGCCAATGTGGGTGACAATACCAGAGTTCTGTAACAAAGGAGGAATTGATCCGGAATGTGTGGAATTGTCGGCTATATCGGTGCCGGAAAAACAGCGGAGGTCCTGCTTGACTCGCTCGGGAGACTCGAGTACAGAGGATACGATTCCGCTGGCATCGCGCTGGTCTGCGATGGCGGTCTCGAAGTCATCAAGTCGGCTGAGAGGATCAAGAAGCTGAAGGAGCAGGTCCCTTCGACGCTGTACGCATCCGTGGGCATCGGCCACACGCGCTGGGCCACTCATGGAAAGCCGTCTAAGGTTAACGCTCACCCGCATCAGGACTGTACGGGCCGCATTGCCGTCGTCCACAACGGCATCATCGAAAATTATCAGGAGCTTAAAAAAGAGCTGGAAGCCCATGGCCACGTCTTTGCCTCGGAGACCGACACTGAAGTGATCAGCCACCTGGTCGAAGAGAACTACGTGGACGACACTTTCCGTGCCGTGCTGAACTCGGTAAAACATCTCCGCGGCTCCTTCGCATTCGCGCTCATTGACAAGGCCGATCCTGACCGCATATATGCAGCCCGCAAAGACAGCCCGCTGGTCATCGGCCTGGGCGACGGCCAGTACTTCCTCGCCTCAGACGTCACCGCATTCCTCAATTATACGAAGAATGCCGTCTTCATGGAAGACGGGGACATTGCCGTGCTCTCGAAAGAAGGCGTTCGGTTCTTCGACTTCGAGGGACGGGCTGTCGAGCGGCCTGTCCGCGTGATCGAATGGGACCTCGAAGCGGCGGAGAAGGCGGGATACGATCACTACATGCTCAAGGAAATCCATGAGCAGCCCAAGTCCCTGAAGGACGCGATCTCCGGACGGCTGAACGAGATGGCCGGCGAGGTGGAACTGGGCGAAATCGGCCTGTCGCAGGACGACATCAACGGCATCCGGCGGATCATCATCGTCGCCTGCGGCACGTCCTACCATGCGGGCCTGACTGGCAAATATGCGCTGGAGATGCTCACCGACATCCCGGTCACTGTCGAGATCGGCTCGGAGTTCCGCTATTCATCGAACCGTGTGGGCCACGGCACGCTCATAGTCGCCCTGTCTCAGTCGGGCGAGACAGCCGACACCGCGGCTTCGGTCCGGGATGCGGTCAAGAAGGGCGCTCACGTGATCGCGATCACCAATACGGTGGGCAGCACCATAGCCCGGGACGCCGGCAACACGATCTACATGCGCTCCGGCCCCGAGATCGGAGTGGCGGCGACGAAGACATTCACGTCCCAGGTCACCGTCATGTACATGCTTGCCATCTTCCTCGGACGCCGCCGCGGGGTGATCTCTGCGGAGAAGGCGAGATCGCTCTTATCCGAGCTGAAGTCGCTGCCCCGGTACGCGCAGGCGGTCCTGGACCAGGACAGCGCCGTGGCCGACGTCGCCAGGCTGTTCGCAAAGGCCAATCTGTTCATCTTCGTAGGACGGCACCTCAATTATCCCATAGCACTGGAAGGGGCATTGAAACTGAAGGAGATATCGTACATATTCTCGGAGGGCTTTGCAGCCGGCGAGCTGAAACACGGCCCGCTGGCATTGCTGCAGACCGGCGTCCCCGTGATCGCCATAGCGACGAAGTGTCCGACCTACGAGAAGATGACCAGCAATATCAAGGAGGTCAAGGCCAGGGACGCCTCGGTGATCGCTGTCGCCAGCGAGAGCGACGAGTCGATCTCACAGCTTGCCGACGTAGTCATTCGCGTGCCTGACGCCAGCGAATTCGTCTCGCCCATCCTCTCGTCCATCGTGCTGCAATTGTTCGCATATCACGTGGCCGTGTTCAGCGGCTGTCCGGTCGACAAGCCACGCAACCTTGCCAAGTCAGTGACCGTGGAGTAAAAACGATGGGACTCTTCGGCTCTTCCGGGATCAGGGGCGTCGTCAATGAAAAAATGACGCCCGACCTGGCGCTGAAAGCCGGCCGCGCATTAGGGCTGATGCATAAGAACGTGGTAATCGGCCACGACCCGAGGACTTCCAGCCCGATGATCGAGGACGCACTGGTCGCCGGTCTCCTGTCGTCAGGCGCCCGTGTCACCAGGATCGGCCTCATCTCCACGCCGACGCTCGCCTATGCGGCGCGCAAGTTCGACTGCGGCGTCATGGTCACGGCTTCTCACAACCCTCCCGAGTATAACGGCATGAAGTTCTGGAACCCGGACGGGATGGCTTTCTCTTTGCAGCAGCAGGACGAGCTGGAGCAGCTTATCTACGGCGACATCAAAGGCGTGAGCTGGGAGTCCATCGGCCAGGAAACGACGGCGCACGATGCCATCTCCGATCACATCTCTGTCATCACGAAGAACGTGAAACCGGTCAGCCTGAAAGTCGTGGTGGACTGCGGCTGCGGCTCGGCGGCGACGATCACTCCGTACGTGTTGCGGGAGATGGGCTGTCACGTCATCGCGCTGAACAGCCAGCCGGACGGCTTTTTCCCGGCCAGAGACCCTGAGCCGATTGACGAGAACCTGTCGCAGCTGAAGGAGACGGTACGCGCGACAGGTGCCGACCTCGGCATCGCCCACGACGGGGACGCCGACCGGATGATGGCCGTCGATGAGACCGGCCGGCTAGTCACCGGCGACGAGCTGCTCGCCTACTTCTGTCGATACGAGGTCAAGAACTCAGTCGCCTGCCCGGTCGATGCGTCCATGGCCGTCGACCGTTGTGGCAACGACGTCAAAGTCTATCGGACTCGCATCGGCGATGCCTTCGTGTCCGAAGAGGTGCGAAAGGCCGACGCCGACTTCGGCGGCGAGACCAGCGGCACCTGGATATTCCCGCGCATTTCCTACTGCCCGGACGGAATTTACGCGGCCGCCAAGCTGGTCGAGCTGGTCTCGATGCACGGGCCGCTCTCGAAGGCCATTTCCGGGCTGCCCCGCTATCCGCTGCGGCGAGGGGGGTTGAAGTTCGCCAGCGAGGCTCTCAAGGCCGACATTATGGGCGGCGTGAAGGCGTCGATCGAAGGCGAAAAATTCACGTCGCTGAACACGCTGGATGGCCTGCGAGTGCAGTACGACGACGGGTGGGTACTGATCAGGCCTTCGGGCACCGAGCCCAAGATCAGGATCACGGCGGAGGCGATCGATGCAGCCGCCGCGGAAAGGCTATATGCCAGGGCCGAGTCTATTGTCAAGCGGTGTATTGAGTCATGCGCACTTCAGCCGTAATTCTGGCAGCCGGGGAGGGCACCCGGATGCGCCCCCTCACGGAGAACAAGCCCAAGGTCATGTTGCCCATTGCCAACAGGCCAATGCTGGAGTACACTCTTTTAGCGGCTAAGGATGCAGGAATCACCGACATCCTGCTCGTCGTGGGCTATCGCAAGGAATCGATCATCGGCTATTTCGGCGACGGCTCGAAGTGGGGCCTGAACATCGAGTACGTGACCCAGGAGCGGCAGCGTGGGACGGGCGACGCCTTCGGCATGGCCGCAGGGCATTTCGAGGACCGCTTTGCGGCTCTTAACGGCGATGTCACTGTCAGCGCGGCGCACCTGAAAAAGCTGGCCTCCCGCAAAGAGGAGGCGGTAATCAGCGTCAAGCAGGTCGCCAACCCCTCGGCGTTCGGCGTTATCGAGACAAACGGTGCGCTGGTGACGAGGATCGTGGAGAAGTCCCCGCAGCCGCCGACCAACATGGCTAACGCCGGCGTGTACCTGTTCAGCCCATCGATCTTCGAGGCCATCGCGCAGACTCCGCTCTCGCCCCGGGGCGAGATCGAGGTGACGGACTCGCTACAACATTTAATCGACTCGGGCAAATCGGTAGGCTACGAGGTCATGGGCGAGGACTGGCTCGACATCGGCAGGCCGTGGGACTTATTGACGGCCAGCGAGCTGATGCTGAAAGCCATGAAGCCGGCCATAGAGGGAGAAGTCGAGCCAAACGCGACCCTGAAAGGCCCGATCTCCGTCGGCAAGGGCACCATCGTCCGCAACGGCGCCTACATCGTCGGCCCCGTGATCATCGGCGAGAACTGCGACATCGGCCCAAACTGCTTCATCCGGGCACATACGAGCATCGGCAACAATGTCCACATAGGAAACGCCGTGGAGATCAAGAACTCCGTTATTATGAATGGGACTAAGATCGGCCACCTCAGCTACGTCGGCGACAGCGTCATCGGTGAGCGCTGTAATTTCGGCGCCGGCACCAAGATCGCCAACCTCCGTCTGGACGAAAAAAGTATTCCAACTACACTCAATGGCAAGCGCGTTGACAGCGGGCGCCGGAAGCTCGGCTGCATCATGGGCGACGACGTGCACACGGGCATCGGCAGCCTGATCAACGTGGGAACCGTCGTGGGAGCCGGCGCGGCCATCGGGCCGGGCGTACTGGCCCAGGGC
>JAEZKS010000153.1 GCA_023436075.1 Methanobacteriota archaeon | reverse complement strand
CACCTATACTGCCTGGTATACGCCGCAGGCGCCGGCGCCATTGAAAGTAGCATGGGTGGACAGAAACGTCGCTGGAGGGGCTCTCATGACACTGGAACTGCTGGGCTGGGGATAGAGTTCCTGTCTCATTTTTTACTGTCCGTGGCAGAGCATATGTATAATCATATGACTATCTGGGCATAATTATTAATAGTTTTGATTATAAACAAATTAATCCATAACTAAGCTGGCACTACCTTCACGACTATTTATAGTCTGATGATGCCAGAACGAGAGGCGGGTAGTTTTGAAGATTGGATACAGTAGCATTATATTGATTTTACTTGTACTAATCGCACTGGCGGTATCTGGCTGCTCTGGCGGTGCCGGAGGGAGCGCGACACCAACTCCGACGTTCGGTCCCGGGAGCCTGGACGACGATGCCACGCCGGCCCCGACGACCCCTGACGAAGCCCAGCCGTCGAAAATATCCCAGCTTTATGATACGGACAAACTACAATCTTATAAGCTGCATATGACGCAGACCGTCGGCGGAAATACGACTTCCGTGACCGAAGAGGTCTCTTACACCGATGAAACCTATAATGGCGTCGCCGCCCGGCACACGAAAATTATTACGGACGCGGACTCCAAAGATGTCGGTTCGTATTTATACCCTGCGGGCAGCGGCATGTTGAGGAGCGTCACCGACGTCTACATCAGCAAGGCGAATAAAACTCCCATCAGCGGCCATCGTAAAGTGTCTAACAGCACCAAAACGTTCAGTGATATTGACTTATTTGCATTCGACGCGGCTTCTTATTTAATGAGCGATATCTTAACTAGCGTTCACATCGCCGAATCCGGCACTTCTCACAACGTGACGATCGACGGCATGGCCGCGGGCGATCCGGCCGAGGCCATTATGGCTGCGGACGACCCGACCCTGACCAGAGTTGGTACGGATACTATCACCTTGAACGGGCAATCCTATCCCTGCACCAAGTATGCCTATAGTTCCTCCGGTAACAATATTGATCTATGGTATAACCCGCAGGTGCCAATGCCTATGAAAATTCAATCTACGGATACTACGGGCGCCACTATGACGATGGAATTATTGAGCTGGAGCTGAACGCTCCGGCCATTCCTCGTTCAGGGGAAATTTACTCGGCCTGCGGCAGATAATAGTACTCGCCCTGCTTCTTCTGCTCCCTGTCCAAATTGGACTCGGACTTGTTGACGCGCGGGCGCTTCGTCTCTTCGTCGCGCCGGAAAGTGATGTCCAGGCTCGCTAAAAACCGGTTCATACCCTCACGCATGTTGAATGGCCCGTGCACCTCGCCGCGTACGCCGGGCTCGCCGTCGAAGACAAGCAGCCGGTCGCTCAATAAGTCGATCATGTAGATATCATGGTCGATCACGCAGACGGTGACATCGTTGTTCTCGGCGAACCGCTTGATCACCTTCGTCGCGATCGCCCGCTGCTCCACGTCCAGGTGGGCGGACGGCTCGTCGAGGATGAACATCTGCGCGTCACGGCCCAGGCATGCGGCGATGGCGACCCGCTGCAACTCGCCACCGGACAGGTCGCTGAGGTTACAGTCCATGAGCCGCTCGATCTGCAGCGGCGCGAGTATCTCAGTGCGGAAGTAGCTCTCGTCGAATTTGGCTGAAACGCTGCGGAGATATTCCCGCACGCCCATTTCCACGTCCGCCTTGATGTATTGCGGCTTGTATGATATCTTGACTTTGAAGTCCAGCTTTCCCTGGTCGGGCTCCAGCTCTCCGGCCAGCATGCGGGCGAATGTCGTCTTGCCGATGCCGATCTGGCCCACGATGCCGACCACTTCGCGCTTCCGCAGCTCGCCGCCTTTCACGTCGAGCCTGAAGCTGCCCAGCGTCTTGCTGAACGATCCGAACTCCAGCAGCGGGAACACGTCTTTCTGCTCCCTCGGAGCCTTGACCTCGAACTCGATGGCCTGGGGCCGGATGCGGATGTTCTCCTCGGGCAGGTAGCCCTTCAGGTACTCGTTGATGCCGACGCGCACGCCTTTGGGGTGGGTGATCACGCCGTAGCCGCCGGGCTCTCCGTAGCCGACGTGGACCACGTCGGCCAGCAGATCGAGAATCGCCAGATCGTGCTCTACCACCATGACATTGCGCGATTCTCCCATCTTCTTGATCAGCTTCGCACAGCGGATGCGCTGGTAAATATCAAGGTACGGGGTAACTTCGTCGAAGAAGTAGAAGCCCGCGTCGCGCATGGCACACGCGGCAATGGCGACACGCTGCAGCTCGCCGCCCGACAGCTCGGAGATCTCACGGTCGAGGAGCTGTGTCAGCCCCAGCTCGGAGGCCATCTCATCCATGACATTGCGCTCGTCTGCCTTCTTCAGGAGATCGCGGACCTTGCCCTTGAACGCCTTCGGGATGAGGTCAACGTACTGCGGCTTCTGGGCAGTCTTGACCTGCTTGCTTGCGACGGCCCGCAGGTAGTCCTGCAGCTCCGAGCCGGAGAAATACTTGAGCACGTCCTCCCAGGTCGTGTTCTTGCTGCCCAGGTTGGGCATCATCTGTCCGGAGAGTATCTTGACCGCAGTCGTCTTGCCAATGCCGTTCTGGCCAAGGATGCCACTGACACGGCCCTGCGATGGCCCCGGAAGCCCGTAGAGTGCGAAACCATTCTCGCCATAGCGGTGGGTGAGCTGGTCCGCCAGCTTGTCAGGAAGGCCGATGATCATGATAGCCTGGTTAGGGCATTTCTTGACACAGATACCGCAACCGACGCACAGCTCCTCAGAGATGACAGCCTTCCCGTCCTCTCCGATCACCACGGTCTCATCGCCGCCCCTGACTTTAGGGCAGTACTTGATGCACTCTGTGGCGCATTTTTTCGGATGGCATCGATCTTTCTCAAGAATGGCAATTCTCATAGTTAGCAGGTTCCCTCGCACATGTCAAAACGGATTAGAATATTGGCCCGAATGCGGGCACCGGGCCGTTCAGAAGGACCGTCCAGGTGACGAACCAGAAGCAGAACGTCATGAACGCGAGGAAGAACCAATCCTTGAAGCCGAACCGCTTCGAGTCGATTCCCAGGTACGGGAAAATGAATTTTTGCGCGTAGACCAGAATGGCCAGGATCAGGAACGCGAACGACGAGTGGTTAGGGGCATCGGGGTTGGTCGGCTTTGCGGTTCCCGGTGCTGTCGCGAGGTCAGACCCGCCATTTTGTATGACAGGCGCATAGACAGGCTGGCTCAGGAAATACGGGCTCGACAGTATCCCTGCGAGAACACCGAGAAGCATTGTTACCATGATCATTTTGGCGCCCCGCCTGTGGAGCGCGATACGTTCTTCTTTCGTCGGTGTTTTGAACTCCATGCCATTTACCTCCGGTATAATGCGTAAAAGTTTATGCTACCGGTTCTCTTAATCCTGCTTGCTGATAACAGCGCATCATATTTATTGTTTGTGTCGGCGGGGCACGTCGGCCCGCCGGGTAGTTATATATAATAAGTATATATAAATTTATTGCCTGCCCTGATGCGAGGCACGCGACATTGTTTTATAAATAGCCTGTGAAAATATTCTGTGACCTCGGGCGGGAAGCCCGCGGGGTGATATCATGAAGATCGCAATCATCGGAGGGACGGGGGACATAGGAGAAGGCCTGGCGCTGCGGCTGGCGCAGCACAACGAGGTCATCGTGGGCTCCCGGGATGCGGCCAAAGCTGCAGAGGCCGCAGACAACTACAACAAGCTGCTGAAATCACGCGGAATGAAGGATGAGATCAAAGGCATGGCCAACGAAGATGCGGCGAAGGGCTCCGAAGTGGTGATCCTGGCAGTCCGCTATCAGTTCGCCGTCCCGACGATACAGGCGCTGAACCAGGCTGGCGCACTGGATAACCAGATCGTGATCACGCCCATCGTCCCCATATCGAAGGGAAAGCTCTGCGCCTACACGCCGCCGGAATGCGGCAGTGCCACAAAGCAGTGCTGCGCCGTGCTCGCGCCAGGCATGAAGATCGTGTCCGCCTTCCAGTCGCTGCCAGCTCCGCGGCTCGCCGACCTGGACGATAAGCTGGGCTTCGACGTGATTGTCTGCGCGGACGACGAAGAAGCGAAGAAAACCGTGATGAAGCTGGCGGAACAGCTCGGCAACGTCCGGGCGCTGGACGGAGGCACCCTCGAAGAGGCCAGCCTGGTCGAAAGCCTCACGCCGCTGCTGATCAACCTGGCCATCAGGAATAAGACGAAGCCTCTTTCGATCAAGTTCGTGTGATACATCATTAGCGTGAACTCGGGCGGCTCTCGGACAATCAGCCCATTAAACGTGCAGCCGCTCGCACGCACGTTCGTTTTTTATCATCCGGAAAAGCGATGGCTTGCCCGGCCCGATCATCCGTCCAGATGTCCTATCGCCATGAAAGCCACGGCGCCTGTACGCCCATGGCGGGAGGCAGCAAGTTTCTTCCGCCGAAGACGGATATGATCCGTGCCGGCGCACTACCGATCAAGAGAGGCAATAGCAAATCGACGAATGACAGGGCTGGTTAACCTTTCTAATTACGACTGATCAAGAGGGGGCTCCCGCCCCCTCTAGTCGCTCCGCCCTACGGGCTCCGCTGGACTCCCCTGGCATGACCGCTCCGCTTCGCTCCGCGGAAAGATCAAAAAGACAGCCCTGAAAAGTGAGGTTTTAAGTTTCGGGAACAACTTGGTAATGGTGATCGTGCTGCTCCCGCGGTCGAGTGAGGGTTTTTTCGGCGATAGCCCCGGCATGCGAAGCCATGCCGGGGTGCGGGTAATGTCGCGGTGAAAAACGCTGCGCAAGCGCGTTTTTCAGGGCTTGCGAAGGAACTCAACTCTGGCGCAGCGGAGCGAAGCGGAGCGCAGCCAGTGTCGTGTGACGAGGGTGCAAGCTCGTCCAAGACATCTCAAATGCACCATAAAAACCCGAACAGCACGTGCCCAAAGGGCACGAGCGTCGACCGGCGTGCGCTAATGGCTTTTATTGGTTCTTAGACGCCGATCAGCAGAGAATTATATGGTGATAGCCAAGAATATAACGATAGATGCGAAAGTGCGAGACTGCTATAAAAACGTTGTACGATGTGCTATCCGCCGAGTTCGGCCCGCTGGACGACTGGTGGCCTGCCGCCTCTGACTTCGAGCGCGTCGCCGGAGCCATCCTGGTACAGCAGACTCGATGGGAGAACGTGGATCGCGTTCTCCACGAAATGAGACGCCGCAGATTGATGAATCCAGTGGCGGTCGCTTCACTTACGATCGAAGAAATAGAGCAGATCGTCAGACCTGCGGGGTTCTACCGGAACAAAGCGCGGAGCCTGCAGGGCCTCGCCCGCTACATGGCGCAAAATCCCGACGCGTTCTCGAAGCCTGCCGATCTTCTCCGCAAGGAACTGCTCTCGCTGCGCGGCATCGGGGACGAGACTGCAGACGTCCTGGTGCTATACGTTGCCGGACAGCCGTCGTTTGTCGTGGACGCCTATGCCCGCAGGACGCTGAAATGCCTGGGCGTGGAAGGAAGCTACCGGCACCTGCAAGAGCTTTTCCGCGAGGAATTACCGATCGATGCCGACATGTATCGCCACTTTCACGCGCTGCTCGTCGAGCACGGCAAGCGGTACTGCAACAGGAAGGATTGCGCACATTGCGCAGTAAAAAGAATTTCTTCGGATGCCCCGGCAATCTGAAGTGGCCGCCCGCTGCGACCTTCGGCGCAGGTCAGGCTGTTTCCCTGAAATCCCATGCTGTAGTTTCAGGCAAACTTTGCCGCATCTCTATCAAAACATTTATTATATCAGCGATTCTTAGTACCTATGTATAATATGTACATATATCGATTATGTACATAACGTATCTATATACGGCGCAGTAGTTCGAAGGAGTTAACGATGGAAAATAACAGAGACCTCAACCGCATGGTCAACGGGCTCATCAGGAACATTTTCAGCGACGCCCTGAGCGTCTCGTTAAAGGACCCTGCCATGGCGGCCTTTTTCGTCAGGGCCACGATGGCACAGCGGAAGGCGGCCGCTGTCCGACAGAAGAACGAGGAGCGGGGGCTCCACGTGCCTCCCGTGATGATCCTCAGCGTCACCAATAAATGTAATTTGAGCTGTGCGGGCTGCTACTCGCGGCTCGTCCCCCGGGAACATAAGCCCGAAATGGATACGGCCGGGCTGACTGACGTCCTCCGGCAGGCGAACGAACTGGGCGTCTCCATTGTGCTGCTCGTAGGCGGCGAACCGCTGACCAGGCCGGACATTTTCGAGATCACGAAAGGCTTCCCGGACATGATCTTCACACTATTCACGAACGGCACGCTCATCGACGAGGCTGTGCTGCGGCAGTTCAAGGAGCAGAAGCACGTCATCCCCATCCTCAGCATGGAAGGTCACGAGGACATGACAGACCTGCGCCGGGGCGCTGGCGTCTATGACCGGCTGATGAAGGACATGGCGAAGCTTCATGGACGGGGCATTTTCTTCGGTACGTCGCTCACCGTCACCCGGTCGAACTATGATACGGTGACCGGCGAGAACTTCGTCCGACAGATGCGAGAGCACGGCTGCAAGGCATTCATCTACGTCGAGTACAACCCGGTCAGGAAAGGCACCAAAGACTGGGTGGTCACCGACGCACAGCGGGACGAGATCCTGGCAAAAATGGAGGCTTACCGGACCAGCCAGCCGGGCGTCTACATCGGGTTCCCCGGCGACGAGAAAGCCTTTGGCGGCTGCCTGTCGTCGGGAAGAGGCTTCATACACGTCAGCGCCTCCGGGGACGTCGAGGCCTGTCCCTTCGCCCCGTACTCGGACAGCAGCATCATGAATATGCCGCTGAAGGATGCGCTCAATTCCCGGCGGTTCAAGGCACTGAGAGAGAACCGCGATCAGCTCATGGAATCGAACGGAGGGTGCGCGCTCTGGAAGAAGCCGGAGTGGGTGAAGTCGCTGATGGAGTGAACGGCGATATGAAAGACGATGAAAAGAAGGCGAACCAATGGTAATGAACGACGAAAGTATCGAGGGCAGGAAGCCGATAAAATCGCTCCTGATCGTATATTCGTACCACCACATGAACACCGAAAAAGTCGCTAACGTCTTCGCAAAGGCCCTCGATGCGCCGGTGAAATCGCCGCAGCAGGTAAATTCCGGGGAGATCGACGATTACGACCTGGTCGGCTTTGGCGCCGGGATAGACAGCGGCAGGCATTATAAAGAGCTGCTGGACTTCGCCGACGGGCTGCCCCGGGCCGACGGCAAAAAAGCGTTCATCTTTTCGACCGCCGGGATCACGGGTAAGGACAAGGTGGCCAAAGACCACGCGGCGCTCAGGGAAAAACTGCATGCGAAGGGGTATGTCATCATCGACGAGTTCGGCTGCAAAGGGTACAACACGAACAGCTTCCTCAGGTATATCGGAGGAATGAATAAGGGCAGGCCGAATGCGGAAGACCTCACGCGTGCGGAAGAGTTCGCCCGGGACCTGAGGCAGAAATTAAACGATTGAAGCCCTGCCGTATCAATAAAACAATAAAAGCCTGTTCTTCCTGCGCCATCTTGTGAAAACGTATTCAAATCGGCGATCTTCGGCCAGGCGGCTTCGCGCGCGCACAAATGAAGTCCGGGCATGGCGTTCGACGAGAGCCCGGCCTTTTTCA
>JAEZKS010000077.1 GCA_023436075.1 Methanobacteriota archaeon | reverse complement strand
GCCTCGACATCGCGCCGGTGATGATCGCACTGGTAAACGTGGCGTTGCGGTGGCGGGAAAGGCACTTCGAAACAAGCGCCCGGAGGACAGACTAAAATAAAGGCTGCTTACCCTGACCGGGAGATGTTCGTCGTATCTAAAGCAGCCTTTAGTCCTCTGGCCAGTTTATCCGGGTCATCCGTCGCCCAGAAGTGGAGGAAGAACAGTCGCGGCTTCTCGTTGATCATGTGGTTGTGGATAGCTGTCACGTTAATGCCATTATCCTTTAAGGCCCGTATCACCGGATTAACCTCGTCTCCAGTTAGCACAAAGTCCCCGGTAATAGCTGCTTTACCGTTGCCCAGCGGCTGGAAATTGAGTGGCATGGCCATGCCCATCGACGGAGGCACCTCCATACCTTCATCCATGATCTTTTCGGCCCGGGGAATGCTGAACTGGTAGACGCCGCCATTGTATTTTCCTTTTGCCCCGATTGTCGCATCCAGCATGGCCGTATCCATGCTGATATTTGCAGACGATGGAGCGGCATGGGCGCTAGTTGGAGTCCCTGTCAACGCAAGTGCATTATGTAAAGCATCTGCCATCCTGACAGGGTCGCCTCGGCCCGCAATGTGCATATACATGACCCGTGGCGACTCGCCAAGCAGATGATTGTGCAAAGCCGTCTGCTCGATGCCGCCCTGCTGTAGCTTCTCCATTACCGGGTTCACCTCGGCTTCCGTCAGTACGAGGTCACCCATCACCATGGACATGCCATCGACATTTTTGAATGCTGCCCAGGAGCCGAGGGCGAGCGCAGGCATCACGCGGACATCTCCGATCGTAACGTTCAGATCACTCCGGGGCATGCTAAACTTAAAAACGCCATCAGGCAACAACGTGCCCGTTCGGCCCATAGCCTGCTCAACGGCATTCCAGTCCGAACTTGTGACAGCCTGAACATGCTCCGGCCTGATCATCGTAATGCCGATTAAAGTGACCAAGATCAGCATTAAGACAAGTATGCCTGCCAAATTAAAATTATTCAATCGCAATGCTATCCCCCGACACTCGTTAACAATTCGCTATCGCCATGAAAAATAATCCCGGCAGATAATGCAAAAAAGGAGAATATAGCCAGCGAGATGATTTGCATGATGGAATAATGTGGCAAGGCAGCGCAGAATTAACGAGCGTTCTTGGCAAGAGCATGGTCGTAGACGTCACGATCGTGAACGTGGCGCTGCAGTGGCGGGAAAGGCACTTTGCCGTAAAGGCATGAATAAAAAGAAATGAATGGTAAGCCTGCTGGCTTACCGTCTTATTACTTGTTTTCCCTCAGGCCTGTTTATCGTGACCTCAAGAGGCATCTTGCCGGGCACCGTGTGAGTTGCACAGGAGAAGCACGGGTCGTATGCCCTGATGATCATTTCCATCCTGTTGAGGATACCCTCGGTAGGAGTCGGCGTATCGATGATTTTCTGAGCCGTATTTTTCAGGCCGGCATTGATAGCTTTGTTGTTGTGGGCCGTTGCTACGATAATGTTGGCCTTGGTGATCATGCCATTGGAGTCCGTGTCGTAGTCGTGGATGAGAACGCCTCTCGGGGCCTCTATCACGCCAACACCAGTGGCTGCCCTTGCTTTGACAGGTACCCGTAACTCCTTGCCGGTTATTGCAGGATTCGACAGCAGTTCGACAGCCTTCTCTGAGGCGTAGAGCAGCTCGATCAACCTGGCGTAGTGATACAGCAGAGTATACTGGGCCGGCCTGCCGAATGCCTTGCGGAATTCCTGCAGTTCGGCATTGGCCAGCGGAGTGCTTATTTTGTCGCAGACGTTGATCCTGGATAGCGGCGAGACACGGTACATGCCGTTCTCCCATCCGAGGGGCTTGTAGTACGGGGCTTTCATATAGGAGTGAGGATACACGTACTCGGCGATGTACTCCAGGTAGTCCCCGGGGTCAAATTCCTTAATGATTGAGCCATCCTTGCCCTGGAGCCGCAGGACACCGTCATACAGCTCAAGGTTGCCGTTCTTGACCAGGCCCATGTGCATCGAAGGTGCTTCTCCCAGCATCTTGATCGTGTCGATATACTGGCCGAAGATAGGCTTGGCTATGGAAAGCAGGGCCTTCGAATATTCGACTGATTTTTTAGCCATGGGCAGGAGCCGATCGACATCGGCTGGCGTGAGCCCTTTGGTGATGCCTCCCGGCACGAACGTGACAGGTGCGATGGACCTGCCGCCGGTCGCCTCGACGATCTGCTGGCCGATCTTCCGGTGCATGACCGCCTGGACAGCCAGATCGGAGTTCTTCGCAATGATTCCGAATACAGTATTTTGTACCGGCCCTCCGTCGGGGGTAAAGAGGAAGTCGGGAGCGGCGAGGAAGTAGAAGTGCAGCGCATGCGAGTGTATGTACTGGCCGTACTGCATGAGCTCGCGGAGGAGGCGCGCCGTCGGCGCAGTCTCGACGCCGAAATTATCGTCTATAGCCTTAGCTGATGCCAGGTGGTGGGATACGGGGCAGATGCCGCAGATCTGGGTGACGATCCTCGGAGCTTCTTCGACTGCCCTGCCCTGCAGGAACTTCTCAAAGCCCCTGACTTCCATGATGTTTAGTCTCGCATCCGTTGCTTTGCCATTATCATCGACATCGATCGTAACCTGTGCATGACCCTCGATCCTGCATACCGGTGAGATTTTGATTTGCTTGACCATGTTAACCACCTATTTCTTCGCGGTTTTCTCTGCGCTCTTCTTGACCAGGAAGGACGATGCCAGCGTGTACTTGTAGAAGTTGCCGATTGGGTCGTAGACTTCTGCGACGAACTTGTCCAGGTCGGTGCTCGGGTCATCGTCCAGGCCATAAACCGAGGCCACAGCGCTGATCATAGCCGAACCCTGCTCGGAAGCGTTCTCGCAAGGCCCGAAGCAGCCACGGCATGCCGCGCCTACGCTCGGACATCTTGCGCCGCATCCCCCGCGAGTTGCCGATCCGCTGCAGATGTAGCCCTGCTCGAACAGACACTTCTTCTCGTCAACCATGCCTTCCCAGGGCCGGAGGATCTTCTTCAGGTTCCTCTCGCTCTTTTCTCTGGAACACTCATCGCAAACTGACTTCTTGCTAAGCTCGTATTTTCCGGCGCCAAGCAGAGACATGATAGCTTGAGCGATCATGGCAGGATTGGGGCCACAGCCGGGGATTATAACGTCTACCTTGACGAAATCGCCCACCGGCCTCATCTCAGGCAGCAGAGTCGGCAGGCCGTCGATGTACGGGTGCCTCTGGATCTCGTTCTTCGTGCTCTTGGTAGTCACGTAGACTTCTTCGAGGATCTCCTCATTAGTGTGCAGGTTGGCCAGCGCCGGGTTTCCGCCGAAACAGGCACAGCTTCCCATGGCTACGAGGACATCGCAGTTCTTGCGGACCTCGAGCAGCTCATGGAGGTTATCCGAATTCCTGATGCCGCCGGATACAATTCCCACGGTTGCCTCAGGGATGTGCTTGACACCCATCAGTACGGGGATGTAAACGAACTCGATCTTTTCCAGTACCGGCAAAAGCGCTTCGTGCAAGTCCAGCACGGATATCTCGCAACCAGAGCAGGCGCCGAGCCAGGATTCAATGACCTTTACTTTATCTCCCAATTCATCCACTCCTCGCCAGCAATGTTCGTACGCACAGGCATAACAATGGAAATGTGCGCCCGAAGCCCGAACATATACTAGACATATGTACTCATGTACATATACGTGATATAAATAAGTTTTCAAGGGCCAGGCACACGGCCCATAATCCGCTTAAATCGATACCCGTCTCGTACTTATGGGTGCCTTGCAGGAATTTTCCCTGGCTGACAGAAGATCGCGTCGGTCTTACAGACCATATGACAGCTCCCGTCCCCGACACAATTATCTGCGTTGACGGGCACAGAGACCGTTTTACTGTTTATCTCCTGCATTTCGTAAACGCCGCGTGAACAAACCGTCCTGCACATTCCGCAGCCCGTGCATTTATCTGCATCCACGAATTCGATAAAATGGGGAGTCCACTTATTTCCTGATTTGGTCCGGGCCTGGTAAAAGCGGCCTGCAGGAGATTCGCCACAGCAGTTGCTCATCCGGCCATAGCCCCGTCATTTCTTCTTCTTTTTTTCGTTGACGACTTCGCATGACAGGATTCCCTGGATCGTATTCCTCACGTGGGCGTCTGACAGGTCGATGATCTGCATGATGATGTCGTTCTTGATGGAGTAGAAGACGAACTTCCCCTTTTTTTCGCTGTTGACAAGCCCACAGTTTCTCAGACATGCCAGATGGTGGGAAACTGTATACTGGTCTTTTTCCGTGGCTTTGCAGATATCGCTCACGCACAGGGGACCGTTTTCCTTCAGCACTTGAAGTATCGCAAGCCGGTTTTCGTCGCTCAACGCGCTGAAGAAACATTTCTTGGCTGTCGTCAGATCTCCATTTAACATATGTATTTATGTACAAGCATATGCTATATATAGGTTCTGAGCGATATCGTCACGCTGGAGAAATGCCAGTCCGTTAGTCAGGAGAAATTATGAAGTGCTACGTGCATCCGAACGTCGACTCAGTCGATAAATGCACTCTTTGCGGAAGGGAGATGTGCGATGAGTGCAAGCTGGACTACGATGGCAAGATCGTGTGCAAGCTTTGTGCCATGCCATTGATGAACCTGTTCGGGCCGCTGATTTACGGGGGATGCGATTGTAAGCCTGGCGAAGGAAATGTAACCTGCATGGAATACTTGCCTCCGGGAAACAGGCTGATCAAAGCGCTGGAGGACACGGTAAAAGGCAGGATCTCCAGGGCTGGCTTGACGCCGCAAGAGAACGAGATACGGAAATTCATACTGAAAAATTTCGCAAAGCACGGAAGTCCGCCCACCGAACGGCAGATCATGGACGGGCTGCGAATAAAATCGCTGGCCGACGTCGAGCGGACGACAGAAAAGCTCTACCACGCAGACATCCTTGCGAAGCAGGATGGCAGAATAGTATCATCGTACCCGTTTTCCGCTGCCGAGACGCGCCACCGTGTGCGGTTCAAGGACGGACATGAGGTCTTCGCGCTCTGCGCGGTCGACGCCCTTGGTATCCACGCTATGC
>JAEZKS010000071.1 GCA_023436075.1 Methanobacteriota archaeon | reverse complement strand
ACTCGTCCTCAGGCACCGTGGAGGACCAGGTGTTCGAGAAGATATCGCCGCTCATGAGACGGTGAGGTGATCGACTTGACAAAGATCATACAGATCAAGTGCCCGAAATGCAACACGCCCATCTTCTCCAAACAGGTGGACAGCGTCTTCCTGTGCGACAGCTGCGGCACCATGCACATCCGCGACAGCGGGAGCGAGATCATCGACTATGCTGTGGGCAAGTTTACCAGGCAGGGCGATGGCGAAAGGACCTATTTCCCCTACTGGGTCGTAGACGTGAGCTTCGACATCGACGATATCCAGACGGATGGCGGCGGCTTGTCGAACCTGTTCGGTCTCCTCGGGGGACAAGCCCGAAAGGGATCCATCGCCATGTACCTGCCTGCCTTCGAGACCGATGCCATGGCGTTCAAGGAGACAGCCATGCAGATAACCGGCAGCCCTCCGCACTACGAGTCTGGCAAGCTCGAACCGGGAGTGAAACGGCGCCCTGTGACGTTGACGTCAGATCAGCTACAGCATATCGCTGAGTTCCTGTTCGTCACGGGCGTGGCCGAAAAGCCAGGCGTCCTCCAGCGACTGAGCTACAGGCTCAGCATTGGCAAGAAGTCTGTCCTGTATCTGCCTTACTACAAGAAAGGCGAAGACTACCAGCCCGGCTATTGACCGGGCTTCCATCTTTTTTACCGACCGTACAGCCCGGTGAGCTTTCCCTCCGAAATAATGTGCCCCTGCATGGCCTTTATCAGTTCCTCTTTCGAGGTGCCGGCCGGCAGGTCCAGCTTCGCGTCCAGCGCGTACACCGTGAAGATGTAGCGGTGCGGCTTGCCCTTCGGCGGCGACGGACCGTTGTAGCCGATATTGCCCATGTGGTTCGGCCCCTGCATGGCGCCGTTATCCAACTCCGATTCCTGTCGAACGCCTGCGTCGAGGTGATCGTAGCTTCCAGGGATGCCGTAGATCACCCAGTGAGTGAAGACACCTCCCGGCGCATCCGGGTCATCGACGATGATGGCATATTGCGTCACACCGTCCGGGGCACCGGACCATTGCAGTGGGGGCGACATGTCATCGCCATCCGCAGTGAATTTCGCCGGTATCCGCCCATTATCAGTGAAGGCCGGGCTGGTCACGCTCAGCCGGCTATAAGTCATCTTTTCCATGTTCTCGAACACCTGCCCTCTGTCGGCTGCCGCCGGCTGCTGCGCCCAGGCCACGCAGACGAGCAGGAGCGCGACGGCGACGGCTGCCGGAAAGAACCTCATCGATCTGAGCTTGCAACCCCGTGTTTATAGTCATTCCTGAAATGTTGTGGACTCTCTTCCCGGAAGAGGGAAGAGCCAGCTGGGCGCGGCCTCACGCGCGCACACGTGAGCGGCATGAAGAACTTCATGTAAAAAGCCCCGGCTCATGAGGCAACCCTGCCGTCGGCATCGACGGGAAAGTATGATCTCTGGCATCGGACCGCCTGAAACCCTTCAAGAGCTAAAAAATTCCTCCTCCCCGGCTCCGGATCTCCTTGGCTCCTTCTTTAAAAATCGTGCTCCTTCGCTTCGTTTTCTCTCGGTCTCTACCTCTGCTCCGTTAACCTCATTAGCTCAGCGACGGGAGATGAGGAGAAAAACGGAGCAGAGGTAGAGATTCAGAGTTCAAGGAGCAGATGAGCACGATTTTTAAAAGAAGAGCCAAGAAGATCCGGAGCTAAGGAGATGGTTTAAAATGTCTGCAGGCCAGAGACTTAGATTTTTATAAAACGAACGCTAAATCACTGTCAGTGATCTTATGGCAGCTAAGAAGTCAGTGGAAAGCCTCATCGGCCGCCCGGTCAACCTGGCCGGGCTCGTGGAGTACCAGGAAGGTTCAGTTGTCAGCCGCGAGATACTGAACAAGAAAACAGGCACCATCACCATCTTTTCCTTCGACGAGGGCGAAGGCCTCAGCGAGCACGTCGCCCCGTTCGACGCGACGGTCGTCATCCTCGACGGCGAGGCGGAGATCACCATCGAGGGCAAGCCTAACCGCGTGAAGGCCGGCGAGTTCATCATCATGCCAGGCGGCAAGCCGCACGCCCTCAAGGCGATCACTCGGTACAAGATGCTGCTGATCATGATCCGGTCCTGAGTACACAGCGGTCACGATGGACACTATGTACGCCGCGAAGCCAGGTTAAGATTGCATTGAAACGGCCACATGGTGTACATAGTGCCCGTTGTGCCCCCTTATGTTACACAAGCATCAGTTCGCTTCGTCGAAACATCCGGACTGCGACGTACAGGGCAGCCAGACATATGGCTATGAATGCTACAGCCAGCGCTAGGTCCAGGTATATCCTGGCCTGGGAAAGATACATGTCGACAATCATGGCTTTCCATTCTTCCGGCACCAGAAAATACAGGACATATAGAACGGCGGCAGCGGCTATCAGACCGCCTACCATCGCATCGTTTCCGACCCTGACTGTCGGCGCTTTTATCGATACGATTATGCCCAGCGTGGCAAGAAGGGTATAAATCGTCAGCGCCAGCAGGAGCATGAGCAGCAAAACGTCTACCTCGAACATCTGGATATGCCCGTTCCAGTGCAGGATGTTCACTACAGCCAGCCCGACAGTTATGAACACTATTGTTGCGCCGATGCCATAGATGACGACTGAAAGTATCTTGCCTATTACAATGGAACGGTCAGACAGTCGACTGGCCAGCAGCGTCTCAAGCGTGTGACGATCCCGCTCGCCGGCGAACGAGTCGATCATCATGCTGAACGTCATGATCAGGGGAAACCAGATATAAAAAAGCAGGAGGACAGGCGCCTTGACGAAGTCTGTCCCTGCCACCCACGGGAAGTACAGCCCCAATATAGCCGTGAACAATAGTAGGGGATACAGGTTTCTCCTGGTATTACCATACCTGGAAAAGGTCTCTTTGTACTCTTTCCACACCATCGTTTTGATGTCTTCTATCAACCTCTCTCCTCATGTCTCCTGCCGTTCAGTCCAGTATCAGCCTGTCGCGCCGGAACCTCAACGTAGCCGCATACAGCGCGATGGCACACATGGCGACCAGCACGACGAGCACTCCGATCCCTATATTGGTCATGCCAGCGGAGATGACAGCGTCCATCAATTTATCCTTCCATTCGTCCGGCACCAGGAAGAACAGGATGAATGGTATCACGGCTATCGCGATCACCGCTACCATCAGTGTCTCACTGCCCTGTCTCACAGTGGGAGCCCGGAGCGATACCAGCACGCCCAGCGCAGTAAAGAAGATATTGAGTAGCAGCGCCGCCACGAGAGCGAATGCGAATGCCTCCAGAGGGAATACTGATATTTGCCCGTTCCAGAACGCCACGTTCACAGTCACCAGCCCTAGCACGATCAGCATCAGCGTCATGCCGAAGCCGTAGAGTATGGCTGCGCCGATCTTGCCATACAGGATGGCACGGTCAGAGAGACGGCTGGCCAGCAGCGTCTCGAGTGTGTGGCGCTCCCGCTCTCCGGCGAATGAGTCCAGGACGATGCCAATCCCCATGAACATCGAAGTCCACACATAGATGAACAGGAAGTACGGCATCTCGATAAAGGAACGTCCGAAGTTCAAGGGCAGGTATATGCCCATGATGCCGAAGGTGATGCCAAAGCGAACGATAGCACCCTTGAGACTACCGTGCATGGCGAGAAGCTCTCGGAGCTCCTTCCACATCATTGTCTTTATGTCTTCGATCATTGCTCGCCCTCCACCAGCGATAAAAACGCTTCCTCAAGGCTTACCGTGCCTTTGCGGACCTCTTCGATCTCCCCGCCGGAGCCTACGATGAAGCGCACCAGCTCTGAGGCACTGCCATCGTTTCGCAGGTCGATCACAAGATGCCCGTCCAGCCGTTCGACGGCAGACACTTCAGGCCTCGCACGGAGCCCTGCCATTAGCTCGTCACTGAATCTCTTGCCCGTGATCTCGACCTGCGGCTTTCCCACCCGGTGCCGCAACTCTTCCGGGGGACCGATCGCTATGATCCGGCCCTTGTTAATGACTCCGACTTTCCCGCAAAGCTTCTCGGCCTCCGTCAGATTATGCGTCGTCAGGAAAACGGTCGTGCGCTCGCGCTTCGCCAGCGAGGCGATGTCGTCCCTCAAAGCGGCCGCCGCCACAGGATCGAGACCAGCCGTGGGCTCGTCCAGGAATAACAGCTTAGGACGATGAAACAACGCGCGTGTGACCGCGAGTTTCTGCTTCATTCCCCGGCTCCACTTGCCTACTGTCTCATTGCGGCGGTCCCATAGGCCGATATGGTCAAGCAGCTCTTTAGCACGATCCTTGCGCTCCTGCGAGGACATTTTCCATACCCGCCCGTAGAACTCCAGGTTGTCAGCAGCAGATAGACGCTCGTACAGCCCGGGGAATTCCAGCAATGCGCCAGTGGCGTCACGGATGCGGTCTGCCTGCGTCCGGGTGTCGAAACCCAGCACTTCGGCGCTCCCTGCCGTCGGTTCCAACAGGCCCAGCAGCAAGTGGATAGATGTCGTCTTGCCGCTGCCGTTAGGCCCGAGGAAGCCGAAGACAGTTCCTGCAGGCACATCCATTGTCAGGCCGTCAACGGCCCTGACACGCTTGAAATCCCGAGTGAGATTCACCGTTTTTATCGCACATTCGCTCATGATATTCTCCTGACACCTGTATGAAATTCGGCCTTTTCGAGCTATGATCGACATTGCCTGTACGTCTCCGGCGCTAAACTATTCGCTTATAGTAGAGATAGGACAGCAGGTATGTCATGATGCCGAAACCCCATACTATCTGCACCAGATCGATCGGGTTGTCGTTGATGCCCGTGCGGAATGCGGCAGCCATAAGGGCAATTAGTACCGTGGCCACGACGAAGCCGTTTCTCGCCGCCATCAGCGAGCACTTTGCTGTCCGCTCGTCCTGCGCCTCGCCATATCTTTTCTTTGACAACAACGCGTAGACCCAGAGTATGATCAGTAGCGCCACTAATGCCACCGCTGTCCAGATTACATAGGCTTCGAACATGCCGCTCACGATCAATAACGCGAAGGTGAGCAATATCACGATGCTGATTTTAGATTCTTCAGTTTTCAACATGTTATTGTCCTCTTTTCTGCTTCAGACGAGGCCTTTGCCCAGATAGTAAAGATACGACAGGAACTGAACGGCTACGATAAGCGCATACAAGATGCTTAATGTCCCCATCAGCCCCATCGAGTCGTACCCGGCACTGTAGACAACTGCTGCGCCCCCGATGGCGATCAATGCGAACAAGTAGCCGTTCCTCGCCGCCATCATCGTGCACCGGGCCTGTCGCTCATCGTAGAGCTTGTCGATACGATGCTTTCCCCTGGACTGCAGGTATTCGCTCACGACGAATATTACGGCCACGTATACCGCCATGCCGGCCACGAAATACCATTCCAGGTCCCCGGCGATCGAGTAAGCAGCCAGGAGCAGGAATAAGCCGACGATTGCGGCCAGCGGCAAGAGCCATTGCTGTATGTTGATTTTTTTACCGGGCACAATCACTCCCCCATGAGATTAGGACAAGTCTCTGCCCGCCTAATATGCGTATGATAGGGCATATACCAGTTAATAGCGCAAGTAGAACGTTTCAGCTCTCCGATGTTGAACCTCAATACATTTCTTATCATTTTTCATCATCCTCGAATATGTCCTCGATCTTCGTCCCAAAGCATCGCGCTAGCCTGAAGGCCAGCGACAATGACGGGTCATACTTTTGCTTTTCAATGGCCACGATCGTCTGCCTGGATACACCCACCTTCTCTGCCAGGTCTTCCTGGGTCATGTCATGCCTGGCCCTGAGTTCCTTCAGCCGATTGATCATCTATGTAAAGTATACTTTACTTTTAGTATATAAAACTTTACAAATAGTCGTTAATAGTTTACATAACGACACTATCGATAGAAAAAGCGAGCGCCTGGGCGACCGGGCGCTCGCGCGCGCAAAAAGAGGAAGATGGCAGAGCGGCCACAGGCTTTTACGGCAGGGCTTTACGATGCGGCTATCGATGCTGCTGAGGGCCACCCGGTGGCGCGACAGGGATGTACTCGACCCCTGGCCGGCGCGTGCCGCTGGCCATCCTGTAGAACTCCATCAACTCGTAAACGGACTTCGGGATGCCGATCTTCACGCAGTCGCCGAGCAGCTCCTTCGCCTGCGCCGGAAAGATGGGGTAGTCGTGGGTGTACTTGCCCATGACCAGCTCGCTGATTATTTTATCAGTATTCCCCTCGCCGCACTTGCCTTTCATGATTTCCCTGACGAACATGATCATCTGATCCTGCGCCTTCTTCGCGTCGTCGGCTAGCATGAGCGTCGAGTCGGCAATTTTATCCACCGGCTTCTTCTCCACCGCCCGGATGATGGAAGCGGCGGCGAACTGGCCGTCCTTGTTGGCGAGCTGCGGGTCGACCGGCCCGATCACGGCGTGCGGGTCCATCAGTATCTCGTCGGCCGCCAGCGCGATCATCGTGCCGCCGCTCATGGCATAGTGAGGAACGATCACTGTCTTCTTCGCCGGGTGCGCCTTCAGCGCCAGGGCGATCTGCGTCGCCGCCAGCGCTATGCCGCCCGGCGTGTGCATGATCAGGTCAATGGGTACGTCGTCGGGCGTGGTCCTGATGGCGCGGAGGACTTCCTCGCTGTCGTCGATGTCGATGTACCGGGACAGCGGGATGCCAAGGAAGGCGATGGTCTCCTGCCGGTGGATGAGCGTGATCACCTGGGACTTGCGCTCACGGGATATCCTTGTGAGTATCGCGGCCCGGGCCCGGTTGACGGCATTGCGCTGCAGCACCGGGATGATGAATAATATGATGAGCAGCAGTATCCAGATGTTGCTGACGAACGCCCATATGGCTGAGACAGCCCCGCCGATCAGCGAGCCTATGTCCCCGCTCCCAGACGTCGCCTGCGCGAGGAGGTAGGCGAAGTGCAAGCCGGAAGTGATTGTAACAACTCCAATACACACTAATTTACATCAGAAGGTTATAGTCGTTCGCATATCTTTTTGTCAAGTATCTCAGCAGGTATTCGAATCAGTCTCTGCGTTCTCTGCGCCGTCTCCGCGAACTCTGCGAGGACTAGCGTCCTGCACAGTGTATTAACGAGATTAGCGATGCTGCCCTGTTTCAGGCTAAGTATAGAGTACCAGAGAACAGTTTTTTCTCGCAGCGTACGCAGAGACGGCGCAGAGAACTCGGTTGATGATAAATGTGGTTTTTCAAGTGCTGGCCATGAAAATCTGCCCTGTTTCTGCATGCATCATACTAAATGCTCGCAGAGAACGCAGAGGAGGCGCAGAGAACGCAGAGACGAATGATTTTCATGGAACACAGAGGATTATACTAGAATACTAGAAGGCCGCGATAGAGAATCTGGATAACCTTCTTGGAAAGGCACATCAGCCAGCCGCTTTATATCTTAGCTGTCCTCAAAACTTTTCAGGGTCTTCACCATCACGACCGGACACGGCATCTTCCTGATCAGGCTATCTGCCGTCGATCCGGCGACGTACTGGTAGTAGGCCGGACGCTCGGTAGCGCCGATCATGACAAGGTCGTAGCCTTTTTCCGCCTCGTCGACGATCGACTCGATGATGGGCCCGTGCCGGAAGAGCATCCGATGCCGGACCTCGTTGAGCTTCAGGTCGCCCGCTACCGGCTCGAAGATCGTTTTCGGGTCCTCCTTGTTCGTGCCCACGTACAGTACAGTGACATCGCTGTCGTGGCGTTTCGCCAGTACCTCGGCCAGCCGGGTAGCCCGCAGCGCGTGCCGATAGCCGGATGTCGGGATTAATATTTTCCGATACTTCAGGGGCATGTCATCCCGGTAGCTCAACACGACGACCTCCACAGGGGTACGCCGGATGATCTCGTCGATCTTGCCGCCGAACAGGTGACTCGCGTGTTTCCGGTAGGTCGAGTTGGCGAACAGAATGAGATCGTAGCTGCCCTTGCCGGCCTCGTCCAGCACGCCCCGGACAATGGACTCGGCATTCCTCACCTTGTAGTCCACTTCCGACGTCGCGGCAAGCATGTGCGTTGTCGAGATCGCGTTCAGCGCCTGCCGCCACTCGCCCGGCGAGACAGGAAGGACGCTGGACACGACGACGTGGAGGAAGGTGATCCTGCCGCCATCATTAAGGAAGTGCTTGACGAACTCGAGGACGAATTTCATATTCGTGGTTCTCGACACGGGGATGAGGATACTACTGTACAGGAGGGTAGCCACCTTAACGTTTTTATTAGCTTGAGGTACGGTCGGGGTTGAAATCCGCTTGGGGCGTCTTCGCGCGTGACCGAGCCGCAGGGGTCTCTTATTGAAACCGCAGGGCTCTCTTGTTTAAGCCATGGCAGGCAGGCGACGCATAGCCCGGCCTTTTTTGTATCAATAACTATGCATGGTCTAATATGTAGTCTTGTCGGCGGGAAATGGCTCATTGCCCGGGTACAATGCGAGCGAGAGTGCGAAAGGGTGACAAAAAGTTTAAGTGGAAGTACAGGCATTTAATCTTGCTGCGGGCCTGTGGTCTAGTTGGTTATGACGTCGCCTTTACACGGCGAAGATCAGGGGTTCGAATCCCTTCGGGCCCATAGAGTTTTGAGGGACTTCAGGGGAACTTTCAAAAAAGTTCCCCATACGCTTTTATGAAAAGTTTCCTTCGTACAATTGTTTATAAGAAAAAGTTTTGATGCGAGGGCTGGGAGGTGTACTGTGGGTTGTACCCTCGCATCCGGGGGTCGGTATCGTCTGATGTCATAGACGGGATTGGTAATCGCCGCTTATGAGCGCAACAGGGCCGGTACTGAGGGTTTCCCGGCCCCGGACGTTTTTACCGTTTTTCGTTTTAGGTGATATCTTTGCCTTGCAGCATAACTTGCTTATGGACTTCAATCCACAGGCAATAAACTGTAAGACAAACACATATATAAAGTTTATCTAATCAAGTGAAAATCATATACTTTATTCATAGTAATAATCTAAGGCTTTTATCGAGCAGACGATTTTCGGGCAGGTGTTTTGCATGACCGCAACGGAGATTGCCCAAGTCACAACGGAGGTCGCCCGCACTAACATCTGGCGAATAGCGCCTGAAACGAAAAATATCAAAAGGAAGCATCGTTATTGCCGCGACACTTCCCGGTATTGCTTCCACTTGCTGTAGCGGTCCTGCAGGCACGCGCCGATATTCTGCACGTTGCCGCAGACATCGCAGACGGCGAACTTCTTCCCCTCGTTCTCGAAGAAGACCACTTTAACCGCGTCGCTGTTGCACTTCCTGCACCGCATTTTGCCTTCCGGTGGCAGATAGGCGGCGATCTCGGTAGTTTCCTGTCGCATGGGCAAGACCTATGGGGCGACCCGGTAGTCTTCTTTCAGCATCTCGATGATCTGGCCCGGAGTCATGTCGCCGAGGTCTGCCTTTTCCAGATAGCTGACCAGCCGCTTCATATGTTCCTGGTTGCCGATCTCCTGGACGATCTGCTTGTCCTTGATATCCAGCTTGGCCGTCCGCTTGCCGACTACCGCGCTCGTGTCCACCACGAAGCCGATGCCGAGCACGAACCGATAGGGATGCCCGCCGTCGCTGTGCCAGGACTGGCGCGACTTAGTCACCTTGACCTGTCGCTGGAATTCACCCATGCCAAGCACGTTCAGGTGTATGACCGTATCCGCTAGGTACATGGGGATGATCGTTTCCGATCCTGTCATCTCGCCAGTGGAGCCGTGCTCCTCGACTGTGCTCACGACCGTGCCCATCAGCTTGGCCTGCTTGAATAACTCGGAGATCAGTGATCTCTGCTCATACTTGTCCTGGTGGGCCCAGATCACCGGAGTGAGCGGATCAATAACAATGCGGGCGTGGGAACCTTCCCATTCCTTGACAAAGCCGGGCAACTCCTCCTTGATGAAGTCAGCCAGGTCTTTGCCGCCGGCCTCGAGGAATAC
>JAEZKS010000047.1 GCA_023436075.1 Methanobacteriota archaeon | reverse complement strand
TCATATATCCACACCTGTTCTATCTCCCGATCGTCCTTGCGGGCATCTGGTACCACAGAAAAGCCGTTTACCTGGCACTATTTCTCGGAGTCCTCCACATCGCGCTGAGCTTTATCGGCGAGGGCTCATTCACGTATGACCCGGTTTTGAGGGCCATAGTTTTCGTGGCGATCGCGTACGTAGTGGGCGCTATTGCCGCCAGAAGAGACGCACTGTACCATGATTTGAAAGGCTCGGAGCACGATCTGCTCCATATGCGCGACACGCTGGAGCAGCAGGTCCAGGAGCGCACCCGGGAGCTCAGCGAGATCAATGAATCACTGAAAAGAGAAATCATCGAGCGCAATAAGGCCGAGGAGTCGCTGATGCTGGCGAGATTCTCCATCGATAAGGCAGCAGACCTCATCGCCTGGATCAACCCCGACGGCAGCTTCAATTACGTCAACGATGCGCTGTGCGAGGCGACGGGCTATTCCCGGGAGGAACTGCTCATGATGAACGTATGGGACATCGAGTCCGAATGTCCGAAAGAGCGCTGGCCTGAGGAGTGGAAGGCGCTGAAAGAATCGGGCTCATGTCACACCGAGTCGATACTCCGGGCCCGGGACGGCCGGACCATCCCGGTCGCCATCATGAACAACTATCTCAGGTTCCGCGGGCATGAGTATAACTGCGCGTACATCCGGGACATCACCAAGCGCAAGCTCGCTGAGAACGCGCTGAAAAAGAGCCGGGCGATTTTGGCTCGGGCCCAGAGCATAGCCCACATCGGCAACTGGGCATGGAACCTCAAGACCGGCCAGATGCAGTGGTCGGACGAAGTATATCGTATATTCGGCTACGATCCCGGGAGCATCCAGTCGACTGAATCGATGGTCATGTCCAGTGTTTTCCCGGACGACGAAAAGCTGGTCGCGGAGACTTTCGACGCGGCGACACGCGAGAACAAGCTTTTCAACATCGATTTCCGCGTCGTGGCCCGGGACGGCACCATCCGATACCTTAACATCGTGGCCGATAAGCTCGCACGGGACTCTTCGGGAAACCCCGCCTGGATTTACGGCATCGTCCAGGACATCACCAGCCGCAAGGATACTGAGGCTGCTCTGCAGGACGCAAAGGCGCAGGCCGAGCTGTACCTCGACCTGATGAGCCATGACATCAACAACATGAACCAGATCGGCATCGGTTTCCTGGAAATGGCCCTCGATCGGCTGCAGGACCTTGACGAGGAGTCGCGAAGCATGTTGATCAAGCCGCTAGAGGCGCTGGAGAGCAGCACCAGGCTCATCAAAAACGTCAGCAAGCTGCAGCGCGCCAGAGAAGGTGATCTTCGGATCACTGGTGTGAACGTCAGCGAAGTGATCCGCGACATCCTGCCCAGGTTCTCAGGCATGGCAGATCGTGATGTCCGCATCAACTACCATGGCGGAGACTGCTGCGTCATGGCCAATGAACTACTGGCTGATGTGTTCTCCAACATCGTCGGCAACGCGATCAAGCACTCCAGAGGCCCCCTGACTATCAATATCGACGTAAAGAAAGCCCAGGAGGACGGCGAAGAGTATTGCTATGTCAGCATCGAAGACAACGGCCCCGGCATACCGGATAGCCTGAAAGGGCGGCTGTTTACCAGGTTCCAGCGAGGCACGACGAAAGCGAGCGGGAGAGGCCTTGGACTGTACCTGGTAAAAACGCTGGTGGACGACTACCACGGCAAAGTATGGGTGGAGGACCGGGTGCCGGGAGATCATACGAAGGGTGCCCGGTTCGTAGTAAAGCTGCGTTCCGCAGAATAATATGAGGTTTATGGCAAGGATACCCGGCGACATAATAAAAATTATGTCGTTATTTATTCGCTTTACATTTTATTAGGCAGCACCAATACTCTCAAACATGTACCGGATTCTCGGGACAGTGGATGTGGATGGCCGGGCGCCGGAATTCCGGGCCAGGGACGTGCAGGGAAGAGAGATCGTCACCGACGCCTTCCTGGGCCGGAGCAGCCTGGTCCTGTTCTTCTACCGGAACGGCCAATGCAAGACCTGTCGCGCGGAGCTGGCCGACCTGGCGGACAAATACTCACTTGTTTCCGGGGAGGACGCGGAAGTCATCGCGATCAGCACCGACGGGATCGACGGGGTGAAGGATCTGGCTGTCGACCTGCGCCTGCCATTCCCGGTGATCAGCGATCCGGATGCGAGGATCATTCGGCTATACGACGTGTACGATGATGCTACGAAGACGGCCTGTCCGACCGTCTTTATTGTCGACATGCAGGGCGTCGTGCGCTTCAGGAAGACGATCGAAGGACTGGACGACCTGGTGCCCGCCGTCGACATTGTGAACCGGCTGAAGAGCCTGGGAATCATGCATGGCAAGGAGCCGTTCAAGTCGTCCCGGTACAGGTGAGCAATATGTACGGCATGCACGGAAAGGCGGATGTCGGGGATCAGGCGCCGGGGTTCAGGGCGCAGGACGTCACTTACCACGACATTAACCTGGTGGACTATAGGGGCAGGAACGATCTGGTCCTCTTCTTTTACAGCAGCAGCCAGTGTCAGGCCTGCCGGGAAGAGATCATGCAGATGGCAAAAAAGTTCGACGACATCGTCCGGCTGGACGGCGACGTCATTGTGATCGGCACGGACGGTTTCGTCGAAGCCAGGGACATGGCGCTCGATCTGCACCTGCCTTTTCACGTGATCAGCGATCCCGGCGGCCGGATCAGCCAGAATTACGGCGTCTACGACAATGCTGCTGAAACAGCTTCCCCCGCCCTGTTCCTGATTGACAAGAACGGCGTCGTCCGCTACCGAAAAATGATCCGCGAGCCCGCCGACGTCACGCCTGCAGACGAGATCGTGGACAGGCTCCGGGGCATGGGCACGTCACACGGCGAATCGGCCATCCGGTCCATCCAGCTTGATTAGGCGCCGGACACGTCAGTTTTCGATGTTCTCGTGTTGATAGCGCCCACTATAGCCATGCTTCACGGCGTTCTCGAGCCGCATGAACAAAAGCTGCACCGCGCGGGCGTTCTTTTTAAGGTAGAACCCGGCCTGGTTGTAGACGATCAGCAATGCTTCGCTGCGGCCCTTGTATCCGGCGTCCCATACGGCGGTCTCCACGGTCACGCCCATGCGCAGCAGGCTGGAGCGCGGACGTGCTATGGCGCACATGTCTTTCGGTATGGAGACGACCTCGTTGAACACGATCTTGTAGCAGCCTTCGCGCAGGTAGAGCCAGTCGTCCCGACCCCAGTCAAGCTGCTTGTACTGCGGCAGCATCCGGTCGGCGTTGTCGAATCCGATCCGTCCGGGGCCATACAGCGCTTCCACTCTGGCGACGGTCAATTCCAGGCCGTTCACCTGCGTCTGTGCTGTTGCGTCCACCGCTTCTGTCAATAGCCCGGCCTTAATGAGGCCTTCTAGCTCGGTCTTTCCCTGGATCATCCGGCTCCTCACCCATATCAAAGGTCCGCACGAACGGCTTGATGTCAAGGACGGGCGTCCCGTCCAGCGCGTCCAGGCCTTCGACCACCAGCGTATTGCCCTTTCGCGCCTTAAGCTTTGCCACGGTGACGCCGACCGGGCTGGGCCGGAACTGGCTCCGGGTGTTGAACACGCCTGTGATCGGTCGTGTCTCGTCTCCCCTCGGATGCAGATGCAATTTGTAGTCTCCGTAGTTACGGTCGAAGTAAAAGACGATGGTCAGCAGCTCGTTCTCCTCGACGCCCATGAGGCCATCGGCGTACGTCTCATCTATCACGATCTCAGATACGAGGTGCCGGAACTCCTCCGAGCGCGTGTCCGGCGTGGCTGTGTTGCGGACGTAACCGATTTGTGTTACCATCAGCTTCTCCATCGCTTATTCGTATGGAGGTACGGATATATAAATCCGGGAGCCGGGCGCAAGCTCGTAATCATAGTCTGCGGCGAAGTTGCCATTAATGGACTCATCGCAGGAAGCAAGGAAGACGATACTTTCTCGCCGAAAAGCATCGTGCGTGGCACGATATACTGAAGAAACACCGTGATCTCGTCGGCGTGCTGACCCGTGAGCTAAGCGGAGACCGTAGAAAAGAGTGGTAGCATCGTACAGACGCTTTCGCAACAAGTCTGTTCCTGGCCATCATAGAGAAGTTTTTAAAGGTACATACTCAACATTACCCGTATGCCGGGAAAAGACATGGCTGCCGGAGGCAAGGGCTATGGGGTCGCTGGCGCGATCGCATACCACATGGTCCGCCTGGGGCTAAAACTGTCCCGGCTGCCTCTGGCGGGAGCGCTGATCAACCGCTTTGCCTCCAGAAAACGGCTCAAAGTGGTCACCATCCCTGTGGATGCGGCGATCAACAGAAACCCGTCTGTATTGCCCTTCGATGCCGCAAAACGCCTGATTGAAGCTTCTTCTTACATCGCCGCTACCGACGTCTGCATGTGCCGGGAAGCGCACGGCTGCCAGGAATATCCAGTCGGCCTCGGATGCCTGTTCCTCGGCCGAGGCGCACGCAACATGAGCCTGCACGGGCGAGTTCACTCGATCTCGAAGGACGAAGCGCTGGCACACATCGAACGAGCCCGGTCGCTCGGCCTGGTCAGCAACGTGATCTGGTCCAGGGCGGAATTGCGAGCGCTTGGTGCAGACCCGGTTACGACTGTCGAACTGTGCTCGTGTTGCCCCTGCTGCTGCCTTGCCTTCAAGACGAAAGACGCATCCCGGGCTTTCCTGGATGGCATCACAGGCCTCGGAGTTGCGAAGGTCGTGGCGCCGGACGAATGCACAAGGTGTACGAACTGTGTGCCGGCATGCCCCTTCGGCGCCATCAGGATCGACATGCGCGACGGTCCTCTGATTGACACAGGCAGGTGCAAGGGTTGCGGACGCTGCGAATCTGCCTGCAAGCCACGCGCGCTGAAAATATTCCCTGTAGAACCGGCCAGAGGTGCGATGCCATTACCGGGGGCGATGTATATCGAGGAGTTCCTTGAGATGGTCAGGTAAGCCAGGCCGTTACACGAGGGCCCAGTGGACCGGTCGCGCGCGTGACCGCTGCGGAGGCAGCTCTTGTCAATGGCTGGGCCTCAGGCTCTCCTGTCAAAGCCCGGGGCTCTCTTGCCTAAGTTGTTGTTTTCTCAATGCGTCGCGGTACCAGAGCGAAGTTTTTAGGCCGCAGAGAACGCAGGCTTCGCCACGCAGCGAACGCAGCAACTTTAGGTTTTAGCCCTTTTAAACAGAATCTGCGTTCGCTGTGTATCCGCTGCGTTCGCTGCGGCCTAAAACAGTTCCGAATGTTCGAAGTCGAAAGATCTGGACGATAACGCACGCAACCGGGCCTCTGCCTCTATTGTCGAAGCCCTGGCAGAGCATGCGACGATTGTCCTGCCCTTTTTTATCATCTATTATCAGCTTCTATCGTCTCATGTCCTTGCATCGTTCCGAAAATACTAAAAACAGGCACACAGAAGCTATTTATCTCAATAAAACGAATACTTTCGCTGCGCATCCCGGTTAGTATATTAATAGGGTAAGCGCATAGACAACCTGATTGAAAGTAATACTGTCGGAGGCCGCTGATGAACAAGGACATGCTACTGTGGGACCAGACCATCTTCCGGGAGGAGCAGTACTTCGAGCTCGACTTCCTGCCGGAGAATCTCCTGCACCGTGAGTCACAGATGAAGTCGCTCCAGTTCAGCATAGCTCCCGCGATCCGCGGCGCCACGCCGCTCAACGCCTACTGTCGTGGCGCGCCAGGCACTGGCAAGACTTCCGCAGTGATGAAGGTCTTCGAGGAAGTAGAGAAGGTCACCCAGAAGGTGCTGCCTGTCTACATCAACTGTCAGGTCGACTCGACGCGCTACGCGATCTTCGCCCAGATATTCAAGAAGCTGTCCGGCTACCCGCCGCCGTCCTCCGGCATCTCGTTCAAGAAACTCTTCTCACAGATTGCCAAGCACCTGGTCGAGAAGAAGAAAGTGCTCATCGTGGCGCTGGACGACATCAACTACCTGATGATGAGCAAGGAGATCGACGAGGTCCTCTATTCGCTGCTGCGCATGCACGAGGTGCAGCCCGGCGCTAAAGTGGGCGTGATCTCCATCCTGAGCGATATGACGCTGGACATGGCGAAGGACTTGAGTCCGCAGGTACAGTCGGTGTTCCTGCCAGAGGAGATCGTGTTTCCGCAGTACTCCCGCGAGGAGATCAAGGACATCCTGCAGTACCGGATAAAATACGGCTTCTTCCCCAACGTGGTCTCTGATGATGTGCTCGACGTGGTGACCGGCTACACGGCGGAGGCAGGCGATCTGCGCGTGGGCATCAACATGCTGAAGCGGGCCGGGCTGAACGCAGAACGTCGGGCTAGCCGGACTGTCTCTCCAGAGGATGTGGAGAAGGCATACGAAGGCTCGCGCTACGTGCATCTCAACTATGTGGTCCGTAGCCTGAAGAAAGAGGAGAAGATCATCCTGAAGTGCATCGTCGACTCGGGCAAGCAGGAGTTCATGTCAGGCGAGCTGTTCGAATGCTTCAAGGAAAAGACCGGACTTGGCTACACGTCCTTTTACGAGATGGTGAACCGGCTGGAGAGCCTGAAGCTTGTCACTTGTAGCAGCACTGGCAAGGGCACACGCGGGCAGAGCCGACTGGTGGCACTGAAGTACGATCCGAAGGAAGTCGAGCGGCGGATCGACCTGTAAACTCTTACGCTATTTTAACATCGACAAATCGCACGGCGCCGCCGGACGGCCTCGCGCGTGCACGGGAGTCCGGGCAGGTCATAAGGAATTGCAAGGCTTATTTTTCATTGCCTTATACTTGAACAAGGCTACTTCGGATGCTGTAACCCGCATTTGTTTTCGCCTGCGCAACTCAGTTTCTTACTTTCGAGCATACCGAGGAAGTAGCGCTCTAAAACCGTCTCAACAGGCCCCTCCGCGCCGGAGATCACCTCGATGCCTTCTCCCTTCAAAGCGCCAATGGCCGGGTTGCCGATGCCGCCTGCGATGACGTGGGTAACGCCGAGTCCGGCGACAAACAACGGTACCTTCACCTTCTCACGGCCGGGGTTAGGAGCGACCTCAGCAGAAACGACTCTGGTTTCCTCGACAGTCATGATCAGGAACTCATCGGCCTTTCCAAAGTTGCGGGAGACTTTTCGCTCGTTGCATGGAATACAGACTTTCATATGTCTTCCTCTTCCCCGTAGTCGCGCCGCAGGATGTGGTCCGAGTACCACTCATCGACGCGCGTATACTTTCCGGTGGCTTCTGCGATGTGCACGGCCAGCGAGTGGTAGCATAGCCCGCCATTCCGGGACAGTCGGTACAGGTAGTCGCGGCAGGTGCAGAAGTCGCCCTCGACCACGTACAGGTCTTCTTTTCCCTCTACAACGAAGAAGTCGCGGTACCTGCGGACACGGCCTGCCTGTACCAGCTCTACTGCTTTCCGTCCCCGGTTGCCATATTCCCTGACGATCCGCTGCTCTAGCTCTTCGGAGAGGCTGCCGGCAGCCTGGAGGGCATCCAGCGCACTCACTGCCCGATCACCCTGATCTCCGGCGGGTCGTCGATGAATTCCGTGGGCACCACGGCGTTCAATTGTTCCGCCAGCTTTTTCATAGCAGGCGCTTCGGTGAAGTAGTGCGGAGCCGCTATCAGCGCTATCTCGCCCCGGTCCCGGATCACGTCATGCTTGAGCTCGGACGAGAGCAGCACGTCTGCGTTAAGCCGCTTCGCGACAGTCAGCGCCTCCCTGAACCCGCTGCCGGCCGAGGTGACGACGGTACGGACCTCTTTATCTGCCGGGCCGACCACTTCTATGTCGGTCTGCAGCGCCTTCGCCGCAGAGGCTGCGAACGATGTGAGGCTCTGCTTTTCGACCATGCCGGCACATGCGAGGTCGATGGCAACGACGCTCGACATCCCCAGCAGGGACGCCAGTGTGTCGTTTACGCCTCCTGGAGCACGGTCGAAGTTGGTGTGCATTGAATAGAGCGAAATGTGTTTGTCAAGCAGCATCTTAAGCGAGTTGGCGAGTTCCCGGTCGATCATGGCGACCGGGTTCCAGATGAGCGTGTGATGGACGATGAGCGCGTCGGCCTTCGCCTCTGTCGCTTTTTTTATGACATAAGGTGTGGGATCGAGCGCGGTGGCTACCTTTTTGACTTCTCTCGTCCCCGGGACGATCAGGCCGATTTTTCCCTTATCCATCTCCTCCGCAAGCTCTGGAGGGGCGATCTCTTCCAGCATGCGTATCAGTTCAGAAAGCTCCATAGTACACCGCTTTTGCAATTAAGGAACATAGGTCGTAAAGGTTAAAATAGTTTTATAGGTTGAAATTTGCGCGTTCGCCCGTTCCTCGATAAAATCTCGGCCAGACATAGCATACGATGCGGGATCTAATCGATATCGATAAAAGGCCCGGGAACGAACGCGCTATTCTGGTAGATCGGCACCATCCTGTAGTTTTCTTCCTCTTTTTCAGCTTTCAGGCCGCGCAAGGTGCTGCCGATGCTCTTCGCGTCCTCGTGGGTGAAGTATATGAGGTCCATTCCGGGCACTGGCAAGGACTTTAAAACATTCCCGATCTCGCCGAGCAGAGCTTCTGACTCAACGATCACCTTCCCGTCGCCGGAATCCATCCCGAAATGATCGCACCGCGGCAGCACGTATCCGACGCCGTCAGCGATCGGGATGCACGTGACAAGCCGGTTGTCTCGAATGCGCTTGAACACGAATATGAAAGTCGGGACGAATGCGTCAATGTTGTTATCATCGACGTACTTGAGTATCTGATCGTGGTGATAACGGTAGCTCCACCATGCCTCTGACATCGGCCGGGACATCCGTGCCCAGATGTCCGGGCTGATCTCCTGGTTTTCTTTACCCTCTTTTCTGAGCCGCTCGATCTGGCCGCGCACACTTTTCGTGTTGCTCGCGTCCCAGGCAGTGAATACCTCGTCGACGGTACGCATTTTCGGCGCCTCGTCACTGCTTTGGGGATCTGCGGTGTACAGGTCGAACTTCTTGCAGATGGCTTCAGTTGCCAGCGCCGCCTCGTACCCGTAAAAGAACGGCCGGAAATAGTTAATGTTGAGGCTCAGGCCGGTGTAAGTGAAGCCGGGATAGTCGCATCTCTGGTCTGTCTCTCCGCGGTCGAAGGAAAAGAATGCCGATGCGCCGGTATCTGAATTAAAATAGGTCGCCTCGAACCCTTTATCTGTCTTATCAATGCTGGAAAAATGCCCGTACGAAGTCAGGAACGATCGAAGCCCGTTCTCGTCTAGCATCGATGATTTACGCGCTCCTGAGCCAAGCAATGCGCCGAACAGGCCCTTTTTCGCCGGGCTCTCGCCAGCCTTCCTATAGAAATACAGGTCGTAGCTCATCGTTTATAATTCGAGGCGCGGCCATATAAAAGCTCTCGCGCAATCACTGAATCGTATTTTGCCAGAGTTCATTCCGGCATTTTTACCTTGTCCGGGACATACGGGCTCATGCTCTTGAAGAACGGCTCGCGGATGGCGACCGTGCGTCTCATGGCCTCTTCGAGCTGCTCGTCGGTCATGCCGCGTACGCTGACCAGATTATCGTTCCGTAGAAGACACGGCTTCAGCTTGCAGTCCGACGTGACGCGGAGCCTGTTGCAGTTCATGCAGAACTCGGAATTGTCGATCGGCCGGACGATCTCGACCTCTGCGCCGCCCAGGTAGTATTTCGTCCTCCTGTGCATCTCGCGGCAGACGGCCTTGTCGGCCTTCGCCTTGATCTTTTGCTCGAGGGCGGCCACGTCAGCGTGGTAGCCGAACGCGCCCTTGAAGTTCATCAGCTCGATGATCTGGAGCACCAGCGGCTTGCCCCGGATAAAGTCGATCATCTTCTCGACCTCGTCTTCATTGATGTCCTTGAGGTAGACCATGTTGATCTTCACCGGCGTCAGCCCGACGTCGAGCGCCACGGCAATGCCGTCCAGGACTTTTTCAAAGTAGCCGTCCGGACATTTCGTGATGAAATTAAAGCGATCCCGGCTCATCGAATCCAGGCTCACGTTGACCCGATCCAGCCCGCTCTCCTTGAGGCTTGCAGCCCTCGGCGCCAGCAGCGTCCCGTTAGTGGTCACCGAAACGTCGCGCAGGGGCGGAAGTGCTCGCAGGATGTCCTCGAAGTCCGTCCGGACCAGCGGCTCTCCTCCGGAGAACTTGATCCTGTCGACGCCGTGCTTCGCGGCGACCCGGGCGATCTGCGCCACCTCGGCGACGGTGATCTCGCTACCGCTATCTGACTCACCCTCGCTATGGCAGTAAATGCAACGCAGATTGCAACGGTTCGTGATCGAAACTCTCAGGCTGGATATTTTCCGACCATAAGAGTCCGTGAGATAATCCTGCATTGTTAATCCATAACATATTACAAGAATATTAACTTTATGTAGTTACAAAAAAGCAGAGGCAGAGGCTGTTCAGGTCTAGCCGACCCGCCGCGCCTCTTCACCGGAAAACCTCATGCCATTTTTCTTGGCGGTCTCACGGACAAAGCTGACCGCCTCTTCCTTTCGCCTGAACTTTTTCAGGAGGCTCGGACTGCCCCGGTCACCTTCTGAAAAAACGTGATATTCCCTTCCGGCGTCATCATCTTCGTCATCGATGGTCTTGATAAAGACCCGCTTCATGAGGGCTCCGCCGCTGGGGGGATTCCGGTTATTGTTGTTTGGTACGATCACTTTCTAGCCTCGCGCTCGCCACGCAAGAATATACTTGATTGTATTAGAATAAATCGTTATCCCTCCTCTGGCAAAATATATATTGCCAGCCGGACATATGCGGCAATACAATTAAAAGAACCCGGTCGTGCTATTTATATCGTAAGGGGCATCTTCATGCGAAGTGATTCAGTCAAGAAAGGCGTCGAGAGGACGCCGCACAGGGCGTTGCTCAAAGCGGTGGGCGTGACGGATGAGGACATGGGCCGGCCGTTCATCGGGATTGCGAACGCGTGGAACGACATCGTACCGGGCCACAAGCACCTGCGGGACCTCGCCGAACACGTCCGCCAGGGCATCCGCGAGGCGGGCGGCGTCCCGTTCGAATTCGGCGTCATCGGCATTTGCGATGGCATCGCCATGGGCCACGAAGGCATGGCATACTCGCTTCCCTCCCGGGAGATCATCGCCGACTCCGTCGAAGTCATGACCGAAGCACACCGGTTCGACGGCATCGTCATGCTGGGCACCTGCGACAAGATCGTCCCCGGCATGCTGATGGCCGCGCTCCGCATGAACGTCCCATGCATCGTCGTCACCGGCGGACCCATGAAGCCGGGAAAGCTGAATGACCGGGACATCACGCTGATCACATCGTTCGAAGGCGTCGGCGGCCTGCAGGCCGGCAAGATCACGCCGGAAGAGCTGAAGCAGATCGAGGACGCCTGCTGTCCGGGCTGCGGGAGCTGCCAGGGCCTGTACACAGCGAACACGATGGCCTGCATGACCGAGGCGCTGGGCCTGTCGCTGCCGGGATGCGCGACTGCGCACGCCGTGGATGCGAAGAAGAGACGTATCGCCTATGCCAGCGGGAAACGCATCGTGGAGCTGGTCAAAAAGAACATCAAGCCTCTGGACATCGTGAGCCGGGCGTCGTTCGAGAACGCCATCCGGCTGGACATGACCATCGGCGGCTCGACCAACACCGTGCTCCACCTGACTGCGATAGCGGCCGAGGGAGACATCGGGCTCAAGCTGGACGACTTCGACCGCATCAGCGGAAAGACGCCCCACCTGTGCCACATGGGCCCCGGCGGCCCGTACAGCATGAATGACCTGGACGAGGCCGGCGGCATTCCCGCTGTCCTGAGCCGGATCAAGGGGCTGAACAATGCGCCCACAGTGAGCGGGAAAAATCTCGGGGAGATCGCACAGGCTGCAAAAGTCCTGAACCAGGAGGTCATCCGGCCTGCAGACAACCCTGTTCATAAGACCGGCGGCATATCCATCCTGTACGGAAACCTGGCCCCGGAGGGCGCCGTAGTCAAGAGCGGAGCGGTCACGGAGAAAATGCTGAAGTATTCCGGCGTGGCGAAGGTGTTCGACTCGGAGGACGACGCGATCAAGTCTATCCTGGGCGGCGGCATCGGCCCAGGCAACGTCGTGGTCATCCGCTACTGCGGGCCCCGGGGCGGACCGGGCATGCCAGAGATGCTCGGCCCGACCTCAGCCATTGCAGGCATGGGGCTGAGCGAATCAGTCGCATTGATCACTGACGGACGGTTCTCGGGTGGCACCCGCGGCCCCTGCATCGGCCACATATCGCCCGAAGCGGTCGATGGCGGCCCGATAGGGCTGCTGCGGGACGGCGACGCGATCGACGTCGACATCCCTGGCAAGCGGATCGATGTCCGGCTGTCAGACGCGGAGATCGAATCCAGGAAAAAGACGTTCGCGCCTAAGAGAAAGCAGCTCAACGGCTACCTGGCACGGTATGCGAGGAATGTCACATCGGCATCTACCGGCGCGCTGATCCGGTAACGCGATAGGCACGACGGGCACAATGGACACAACGAAGTCCTTTCAAAGAACCCTTAACCGGACTACATGGTGTCCGTCGTGCCCTTAATGCTCGCAGTTCGCGGCCTCATCGTCGATGTTTTTCAACAGATCACGCAGTGATATGGGCTTTTTCAGAAAACGAGTGGCACCTGCTGCCATTGCGTCCTTTTCGATTGCCTCGTCCGCAGATACGAAGATGATCTTTGTATCTGGGAACCCTTTCAGGATCTCCTTCGTAGTCTCGACGCCGTTCTTCATTGGCATACGGTGGTCCATAACGATAATGCATGGCTTATTGGTGGCGGACTGCTGCTTTTCAATGGCGTCAGTCCCATCGCTCGCCACGTATGAAATTCGGTATCCCCGAGATGCTATGGCCAGCTTATAGAGTTTTTGCAAATCCGGCTCGTCGTCCACGATCGCAACACTGGCCCTGGTGCCCTCACCCGTGCTCATGTATCGTTATCCTGCGTGCTAAGGGGCAATCTACGAACAGCATCGGAATATAAATCTCTATCGCTTCGATGCCAGAACGCATGCATGCTAAGTCTATCTGACTTTACCCCCTCATGCTTTCTTAAGATCGTGTATAGCTGTTTATTTAATTAACGTCGTCCGGTTATTATAAATTTTTATATATATGAAAATTATGGCAGGCGTTGACATCATATGGCCAGCCGCTCATAAAAATGTCGATTCTGATAAACGTGATCAGAAGCCCACGCCGGCAAGTATCGGGAATGCCTGGTGGAGACCGCTGACTACCATCTCTATGGCGATGGTAGCGAGAATAATACCCATGATCTTGGTCAGGACGCGCGAGCCGTCCTTTTTGATGAGCCTGTACATCCATTCCGAGTTGATCAGGACGACGAACGCCGCAGCCATGGCGATCAGGATCGCCACGAGGATCCAGAGCTTGAGCTCCGTCTCCTGTATACTGCTCAACCCGTCCTGAAGCGCGGCTATGTGGGCTTCGTTCATCAGGATCATGGCAGTGCTGATGGCGCCAGGCCCGGCGAGCAGGGGCGTTGCCATGGGCGTGATTGCGACCGCTTCTCTCTCCTCGTCCGGGTCGATCTTGGACGCGGGGCTGCGGCCCATCAACATGTCGAAGGCGATAGCCAGCAGCAACAGTCCGCCTGCGATGCGCAGTGAACTCAGGGTCACGTGGAGCAGTCCAAACAGCGTCTGGCCGATCAGGGCAAAAACGAGCAATATCGCCGTGGCAATGACCATCGACTTGATGATCGCAGCCCGTCGCTCCACCGAATCCATTTTCGCCGTCAGCGATATGAACAGCGGCACGTTGCCGAACGGGTTGACGATGACAAAGATGCCTACGAGTGCCTGGACGAACAGCGTATAATCGAAGGCTACGTCAAACGCCATCGAAATGCGGATGGCGCTGATTCTATTAAAACTTGTTGAGCTCGCCGACGTCGAGTGAATGCACCGGCACGATGCTGTCAAAAGCGGCAGCGGTCAGGGAGATCGCCGCGTATCTTCGGGGGCGCGTTTCCGTTGTCCCGGCCGATCGGCCGGCAAAGAATAAATAAGATTTTTTCCCGAGAGTGGATGATGAAGCCCATCGTGATAGCGCCCGGAACTGACCCGGTTCACCTGACCGACATAGCCATGTCAGTCCATAATATTGTCGGAAAGATGCCGGTGGCTGTCAAATCTCGCGACCAGCCTGGTGTCATCGTCGCTGATGGCACCGTGGAGCGGGAATACTACGAGGGTGCCGCTCTCGACAGCGTCTTCTCAGGAGAGCCGGTGAAAAAGACCGTAGCCGACGGGGACTACACTGGCATACCCATGTACGTCTCTGCTATCTACGATACTGGCGGCTACCCAGTCGCCGCCATCGGCGTGATCGATACTGCAGGCATGCTCAGCCTGCAGGAGTTCGCCGAGATCAGCAGCAGTCTATCCCGCCAGTGTAGGAAAAGCCGGCGGCCCGCAAAATAATTGGCTTTGCGGGACATAGAGATCATCATGGACCGGATCACTATAACTGCCGACTCGACCGCCGACGACCTCGCGCCCGT
>JAEZKS010000029.1 GCA_023436075.1 Methanobacteriota archaeon | reverse complement strand
GCTTCCGTCCTTGGCGCCCTTGGCGAGAAGATCGTACGACACATAGCCGAAACAAGGACAAACGACCAAAAGCCATTTTATAACTATCGAAAACGCGCGCGAAGATAATTGGTGGTAACTTTATTATCTCTTCAAATCCATTTTTCTGCATATGGCTGATATCGTGACTGGCGTGGAAGCTGTCCGTCTCGCGGCGGAAGATGCATCCGTTAAGATCTCTACAGGAGTGCCAGGTTTCCCCATCAACAGCCTGTTCACCGCGCTCCAGGAGGCGGGCATCGCCGGGCGGTGGCAGCTCAACGAGAAGATCGCTTTCGAGATGGCAATGGGCGCCTCGGCCACCGGAGGCCGGGCGCTGGTAGTTTCCAAGCACGTGGGCCTCAACGTCATGGCGGACCCCTTGACCATCGCGTCCACTCACGGCATCGGATCGGGCATCGTAGTCATCGCCGGTGACGACCCAGGTGCTGCGTTATCACAGGATGAGCAGGACTCGCGCTGGTACGGCAAGCCGGGCGAACTGCCGGTCTATGATCCGTCGACAGTTACGGAGCTGTATGAGTCGATCGTGGATGGGCTGCTGCTCTCAGAGCAGATCAGTGCGCCCGCCATCGTCAGGGTCACTGACCAGGTACTCTCTTCCTCGGGCCCGGTCACCCGGAGGAAGGCACCGGCCCCCGACAAGGATCTGAGCCGGGACATATGGCAGTATACGATGCTGGGCAGGCACCAGAAATACATGAAAGATGGCTGGACAGCGGCCGTACGGCGCGCGTCTGCCACGTCCATGAACCGCATCGTCCGCAGGGGAAAGATCGGCATCATCTCTTCCGGCTACGTGTCGGTGCCTGCCGAAGGGATCGCGGCGGCCAACAGGCTGTCCCATTTGTCAATGGTCATGGTCAACCCGTTCCCGGCGAAAAAAGCTGCGGATTTCATCGCCGAGATGGATACGGTGCTCGTCTGCGAAGAGACCTCGACGTTCATCGAATCGCAGGTCTCGTCCCCGAAGGTGCGAGGCCGGCTGACCGGACACCTGCCCATGGCCGGAGGCCTGGACGAGCAGCTCATACTGGACGCTGTATCCCGCATTGGCGAAATGAAGGTAACGACTAATATTGAGCCCGAGACGATGCAGTCCCGAGGCTTCGCCCGAAGCCTGTGCGAGGAATGCCCGTTCACGACGATCTACGAGGCGATCCGGTCGCTGGGCGTGAAGACAGCCAGCGATTCCGGCTGCTCTATCCGCACCGCGAACCCGCCGTTCGACATGGTCGACGTAGCATGCTCACTTGGCTCGCCGGCCAGCGTGGCCAGCGGCTTCAGGGAGAAGGGCGTCGCCATGCTCGGCGACTTTGGCTTGCTGCACACAGGTCTGCCCGCGCTACTGAACGCGAAATACGGTGGACACGACCTGCTGGCGATCATTTTCGTGAACGGAAAGGCGACGATGACCGGCGGACAGGACGTGCCTGACGTGATACCATTATTGACATCCGTTTTTGGAGAAGACTGCACTGTGCTCGACGCCGGCGGCATGACCACGGAACAGGCCCGGACGGAGTTGCAGAAGCTCTTTCAGGCTAAAGGGCTGAAAATCTGTGCGGTCAGAGGCAAATGCCCGCCCTCTGCTATAGACGGATAGAGGTCTCAGAGGTTACACGAGGCCTCCGAGCTTCAACACAGAGGTCACAGAGGCTCCAGAGGTATCACAGAGGATTTTTTAACAAAAGGCTATGTGAGCTATATTTTTATTCGTCCTCTGTGCGTCCTCTGTGACCTCTGAGCCCTCTGTGTTGAAACTCGGAGACCTCTCGCAAACCTCCGTGACCTCGTGATTTTCGTGGGAACATCCTTTTTCCCCGGTTCCCGATGATCGTGGCGTGGACAAAAGAATGGACGCAAGCTACACCACGTACCCGTGGAACTGGCATAACAAGTACGTGGGACGGTGGATCATCGAGATACCGCTCAGCGTGGAAGAGTACGGTGTATTCGGCCATGGCTGTCTCCTCGACATAGTGGCGGATGCGCTCGATGCGACGGCAGACGTATTCTTCCCGACACAGATCGAGTGCCCGGCCCGAAACACGCTGTTCGACCGGCCGGTGCCACTGGAGCCCGTTGTCATCAGGGAGGCGCTGGAGCGCATCTGGTCGACGCTGTCTCGTGACGAAGACTACGTGCCTGCCTGCGACATTCACGGCGTCTCATACATCTACGTGAGGAACTCTGACGGGATTGTCCGTGCTCTGGTGCCCCATGCCATGGGCATGCGGCTGGAATGTGACTCTGGCAAAAAACCCGTAGCACGGCTGTCAGTACACACGAAGTGCGATGCGTGGCTGGAACGTACCATTGATGGCTATGACAATGCGATCATCGGCTCAGCGAACGGGCCGGTGCTCACGGACAGCCTGATCGCCCTGGAAACCAGACTTGCTGGTGAAATAACACAGATGCGCACCGATTTCGATGGGGTGCGTATCGACAAGTATCACCTGAAAAACAAATGAATAGATAGCTCTTGATATACTTCAAACGATGCCAGGCAATCATCGAGAGCCCGGCTCCGGAGCGCTCTTATTTAGGCCACAGAGGAACGCAGAGAACATGGCTATTTTTTAGGCCAGGCTCCATGGCCATGGACTACTTGTACGCCAGGGAATAAAAAGGCCGCAGCGGGCGCAGCGAACGCGGCATTTCAATCATCGGGCGAGCCTGTTATTGC
>JAEZKS010000010.1 GCA_023436075.1 Methanobacteriota archaeon | reverse complement strand
CCGTCGTCCTCTGCGCTCTCTGCGCCGTCTCTGCGAACTCTGCGAGGATTTTCGTACATCGCATTCCATGTACAAGATCAGCGACATTGTCCTGTTTCTGGCTATGCGTCGAGTACCAGAGAACAGTTTTTTCTCGCAGCGAACGCAGAGACGGCGCAGAGAGCGCAGAGACGGATAAATAGAACTGTCTGGTGATGAAATCGTGATATTCACACGCGTGACCGCCCTGCCAGGCGCTCTTGTTCAGGCCCCGTCCATGGCATGCGACGATTGCACTGCCCGTTTTTGTAGTGCATTTTTATATAAAAGAATGATATAAAATATAGTTGTAAATGTTATCCTTCCAGGGGCAAGAAGCATGAGAAACGTCAACGACCTGATCGAGAAGGCGACTGAGCTGCGGAATCGCGGCCTGCGGGCCGGCGAGATCGCCGACGAGCTGAACATTTCGCGTGAGACGGCGACATGGCTGCTCACCAGGGCCAAGAAAGAGAAGGAGGGCGGCGCTCCGACAACGGTCTCTCCCCCGAAGGACATTTTCATCGACTGGAGCACCATCGGCCGCAGCTCAAGCCGTCTAATGCTTATCGCCACCTGCATCGCTGATATGGTCGAGGAAGTGCTCAACGACCTGGACACGAATGTCGACGCAGTGGTCGGCGTGGCCATGAACGGAGTGCCGTTCGCCAGCGTGGTCGCTTACCAGTACGGCGTGGAACTGGCCGTGATGCACCCTGGCAAACACCAGACGGAAATAGGCATTCACCAGCCGGTCCAGCCGAACCTGAGCGAGAATTACGCGGACGTGAAAGGCAAACGCTGCGTGATCGTGGACGACGTGATCACTACAGGATCGACCATGGAAGAGGCGATCAAGCTGATCGAGGACCGGGGCGGCGAGCCCGTGGCCATTGCCGTGATGCTGGACAAGCGTGGCGCCGACATGATCGGCACCGTGCCAGTGCGAGCGCTAATCAGGATCGGGCGTGTCGGGTAACACAGTGGGCACGATGCACACAATGGAGCCGTGTTAAGGCTGCCCTGAAACGTCTCATTGTGACCATTGTGCCCGTAGTGACCACAGGATCACACGAAGCGGATCGCAGCCTTGACGAGGCCGTCCCGCTTATCGAACGTCTTGTAGGCCTCCGGGGCATCTTTGATGTCGATGTGATCGGTGACGATAGCACCGGGATTTGCCTTTCCGGCAATGATCAGATCCCGCAGGTAGCCGTGGAAGCTTTTCACGGGTGTCTGGCCGTTGACAAGCTGCAGGCCCTTTTCCCATATCAGGCCCCATGGCATCATGAGCATGCCGTGTTTTTCGGCCTCAGTGCTGCCGCGGGGATCGCTCATCTGGTAGACCCCGATGACACCAATGGCAGCGCCAAAGTTGGCGATACGCGCCGCGTCCAGCAACACCTGGTTCGGCTTGTACTTGTCAGGGTGCGCCCGGTCAAAGGCCTGGTAGCCCACCGCGTCGATCACGCAGTCCACGCCCTGCAGGGTCTTCTCCTCGCCGGGGCGCATGGCGTCGTTCAGCGGCTTGAGCGACCGAAGGTGCTCCTGGACCTGTAGCACAGGGTCGCCGTCCAGGAAATTGATCGGCACTGCGCCCAGCGATTTCGCCATGTTCAGGCGCTTCTTGTCCTTGTCGATGCAATAGATCATCGACGCGCCCCGAATCATCGCACTGTGCACCGCCAGCAGCCCCACTGGCCCGGCGCCGAAGATCGCTACGGTCTTGCCCGGCGATACCTTCGCCATCTCGCACGAGTAGTAGGCCGTCGGGAAGATGTCCGCAAGCATCAGGAAGTCGTCCTCGTTTTTATCGCCGGGCTTCCCGGGCAACTTCAGACAGGCCCAGTCAGCATGGGGCACACGGACGTATTCTGCCTGGCCGCCCATGTACTGGCCGAGGTGCACGTACCCATAGCCGGCGCCAGGGTTGTTAGGGTTCATCGTCAGACAGGCGTTCGTCATACCGTGTACACAGTTGATGCAGTTGCCGCAGGCGATGTTGAACGGCATGACCACCCGGTCTCCCTTCTTGATCAGTTCCACGGCATTGCCGACCTCTTCCACGACGCCCATGGGCTCGTGGCCGAAGACCAGGCCAACGTCCGCGTCCGTATGTCCTTCGTACATGTGCAGGTCACTCCCGCAAATCGCGCTGCTGGTCAGCTTTACGATTACATCGGTCGGAAACTGTATTTTGGGCCGGGGCACGTCCTGCACTTCGACGGTCCCGGGGCCCGTGTAAACTACTGCCTCCATGATTCCATCTCCATGGATGGATCAGGCGAGAAAATAATAAGATTTGTACATATAATTAGCAATATCGGGCCTGCATCTGACAGAATTGTCAGATGTCACGGTATCAGCTTCGCCGCACGAGGGATGAAGTAATTATGCCGGCTACGCACAGAATTCCCGCGGCGACGAACACGACACCGATAGCCTGTGACAGCAAGGCATGGCCTGCAGACATGGCAGTGCCCTCGAACCCCATAGACCGCAGCTCCAGGTAGAGCAACGCGCCTGCAAACGAAACGCCGACAGTGTTTCCCAGGTTCCGCAGGGTGGCTGTGATGCTGGATGCAGTGCTGCTCTTCCCCGGCGGCAGCGATCCCATTACTACACTATTGTTCGCGCTGACGAACAGTCCGTTGCCCAGACCGAACAGCGCGAAGCATGCGAGCATGATCGCCAGGTTAGCTGTGCCGGCGCACATGCCCAGCACGATCAACGCGACGGCCATGAGCAAGATGCCGAGTGAGCTATGTAAATTAGTCTGAAACCGATCATACAGGTAGCCGCTTACCGGGGCCATGAGCGCCATAGCCACAGGGATGATCAGCAGCGTTTGCCCGACCTGTGAAGGCGTATATCCGACCACCACCTGCAGATAGAAAGGCACGATGAGATTGAAGCCCGCGAAAGCCGCATAGTTGATCAACGTGCTCATGTTAGACCAGGCGAACTTGCCGACCCGGAATGCGGACAGGTCCAGCAGCGGCGACCGCCGGCGCGACTCGACGTACAGCAGCCCGACAAAGGCTGTGACAGACAGTACGGCGAGAGCCATCGCCGTCATGCTGAGGCTGCCCGAAGCCGATACCTCGCCTAGCGCCAGCATGAGCAACACAATGGCAGGCACCAGCAGCACGGCGCCGGCCCAGTCCATATCGAGTCGGCCGTCGATGCGCTCTCCGGCCGGCAGGAATCGAATGCCGCCGAGGATGAGCGCGATCCCGACGGGCACGTTGAGCAGGAACACGTACGGCCAGCCCAGCGCTTCCACCACGTAGCCGCCGAGGATGGGACCCGCAATGCTGCCTATGGCGATCGTCGTGCCCAGGAAGCCCAGCGCCCGGCCCCGCTCCCAAGGCAGGAACGCATGTACCAGGATGGCCATGTCGATGGACAGCGCGACGGCCGCGCCGAAGCCCTGCACTATGCGGAAGAAGATCAACTCATAGATGTTATTTGACAGACCGCAGGCAAGCGAGGCCAGCGTGAAAACAGCAAAGCCTGCAATGAAGAGGCGCTTTCTACCAGTATAGCTGGATATACGCCCGAAGAGGAGAATGAAACTGGTAAGCACGATCAGGTAGGAGGAAACTACCCACTGCGATCGGGAGACATCCACGCCAAAATCAGCAGTGATCGTCGGTAACGCCACGTTGACGACATTCGTGTCGAGCACCGACATGAAGACGCCGAAAAGCACGACGATCAGGATTGCATAACGGTCTTTATATTGTGGCACGACGGCTGCGTTCTGCTGCATGGGCATCGCTTCAGATTGCCCGATCAATGAGATGAACTACGATGAACTTAACGGACAGTGGACATTGTGTATGCTCAGTAGCCATCGATGACCTTCTCGATATCGCCTTTCATGCTGACCTGCGCGAGGCGCTCCACGCCGCAGATTTCCTCGACTACTTCCGCGACGGCTCTGGGCACGAGCTTCTCCCAGCCTTCGCCGGCAAGCATCCGCCGCCGGATCTCGGTGCCGGAATACTCCTGACGGTTGTACATCGGCGAATGGCTGACCTCGTAGCCTGCCTCGTGGAACAGGCGAGAAACCAGCGGGTTGTTGGAATAAGCGCGGGAGAACGGAGGCGTCATGGAGCGAACGTGGGCGACCCACTCGGCGTTACGATGGATGTCCTCGATCGGGATGACATAATAATACAGGTTGTCCAGGCTCTCCAGACTGCGCGAGATCATAAGAATGCGTTCGCCAGAGGTGAACGGGTTCTCCGGTGTGTGGCTGAGCTGTGCGCTGCCGATGCCGATCACCAGCTCGTCCACCTCGTCCGCGATCGCCCGGATCACCTTCAGGTGCCCGTTGTGGAACGGCTGGAAACGACCGATGTAGAAGGCACGGTTAACCTGTTTCTTCGACTTGCGGCTGCCTGCCATGTCAGCTTTCCCGGCCTAAGGTTTAGGCCCGTTAGTATTTGAAGGTATCTTTGCCCTCCGCACCGCTGGCAACGTGACAGAGAGCAACGCAGGAGCGGCACGGGCGCAACCCGTACCAGCAGCCGACCGGGGTAGCTTACGGCTTCCCGGCCGCAAACCGCTCCGCGATCATGTTCTTCATCATGAAGACCATGCCCTTGTTCGTCGAGCTGATTGCGCCCAGGGAATCGGCCTTTAGCGGCGGCACGAACAGTAGTTCGGCGTCGTCGACGATCAGCATGAAGATGTTGCCGATATCGACCGTGTTGTCCATCGCCATGTGCCGAGCCTTTTCCGAGCCCGACGCCAGCGCCGCGCTGACCATCTCTTCTCGAGTCAGCGTCATGATCTCCGCATTGCTCTTCCCGAAGGCGCGCTCCAGCCGCTTTTGCGCTTCCGTGTCCTCGGAAAGAAGGACCATCTGCAGCTTGAGGCCTTTGCCAGCCAGCTTCTCGAACTCGCCGGCATACTTCGCCGACATCTGGCAGCAGATGCTCTCCCGGGCGTGCTCCAGCATGTCCCGGATCTTGAACTCGAAGCTTTTGCTGCCAAACAAATAGCAGAGCGGCGGCTCTGACTTGTCCACAGGCGGCCGGCGCCCCAGAGCCTGGAACTGCGCCAGGACCTCGTCTTTCGCCGCCTCGTGTTTCTTCATCAGCACTGCCATTGCGATCGGCGGCGCGATAGCCTGGTAGATGGCCGGCCGCGGGCTCGTCTGAGTGATCAATCCTAGCTCTTCCAGAGTCCGAAGGCCGTCGTAGATCCGTGGCTTAGAGACGTCCAGGATGTCTAGCAGGTCCTTGACGTCTGCGTAGCCGAGCAGGACCAGAGCAGAGTATATTTTCGCCTCAGATTCCAGCAGCCCCAGCTCGGAGAGCGACGTTATGAGCTGCTGCGGCAATTGTATCGTCTTCATTGCGGTCCCCGACATAGTTGTCAAATATTTATTAACTAAATAGCAAAGCTATATATAGTTTTTATGTTCATTAGCAATCAGTTGCCAAATTTTTGACAACCATATAAAATCCGTCGAAGGGATAAAATGAGCGAAAACACCGCAACCGATACGAAAAAGAGCATTTTCTCATCGCCATACTATGTGCTAATCGTGCTGATGATCGGCGTCGTCATGATGATGCTGGACTCGTACATCTTCTCGCCGGCGCTGCCCACGATCGTGAATGACTTTGGCACGTCGTACGACATGGTGGCCTGGGTCGTCACGCTGTACATGCTGGTCTCGACGGCTGTCATGCCACTGGCCGGCAAGCTGTCGGATATTTATGGCCGGAAACGCGTTTTCATCGCCGGCGTGTTCTTCTTTGTCCTCGGCTCGCTGTTGAGCAGCCTGTCGTGGGACATCAACTCACTGATCATCTTCCGTGGCGTCCAGGCCATCGGCGGCGGCATCATCATGCCCGCAGCGCTGGCCGCCATGAGCAGCGCCGCACCGCCCGAGAAAATGGGCCAGACCATGGGCGCGCTGATGTCCATGAGCGCCCTGGCCATGGTCTTCGGGCCGAACATCGGCGGCTTCTTCATCGAACACTTCGGCTGGCGGTCAGTTTTCTACATCAACATTCCCATAGGAATTCTCGCCATCCTGCTGGCGTTCATGTTCCGGGAGAGCTACGGCGAGTCCAGACACCACATCGACTTCGTGGGCGCCGGGGTGCTCGCGGGCGGCCTGGCGGCGCTCGTGCTGGGCCTCAGCCAGCTGGAGAGCTATCCGCTGACAGATCTCGCAGTGTGGCCGTTCTTCGTCGTCACCTTGCTGGCAGGCGCGCTGCTCTACTGGTACGAGAGACGCTCGCCTGAGCCCATCCTTGACATGAAAGTCCTGCTCAAGGGCGACTTCCTATCGCTTAACCTGTCGTTCATGCTGCTCTTCTTCGGTATGATGTGCGCCATGATGTACGTCTCGACCTTCGCCCAGACAGCGCTGGATATGGGCGTGCAGGACAGCGGCACCATTCTGACGCCGCTCTCAGTCACGATGTTCGTTGCAGGCATCGTCTGCGGCATCATCCTGGATCGGATCGGGCCGAAGCCCTTACTACTGGCGAGCGGCCTGATCATGGTCGTGGCGATGCTCGGGATGACGTACTACGTGACCGACGCCGTGACCCTCGCCGAGATGCTGGTCGTCATCGGCCTGGGCATGGGTGCAGGCATGGGCGCGTCCACCGTCGCCCTCCTGATGGTCACGCCAGGCACGGAACGAGGCATCAGCATGGGCATCATGACCACCTTCCGGGGCGTCGGCGGCCTGATCGCCCCGGTCGTCGGCGGGTACTTCATCAACGAGGCGTTACACGGGACGGTGACCTACAGCCAGGCGTTCACCAACCTGTACATGGTGGCGACCGCCGTGGTGAGCCTCTCCTTCCTGCTGATGGCGTACTTCGTCTTCCGAATCCGGAAGGTCCCTCGGCCGACAAGCAAGCCTGTGGCACAAGGCTGATTTTAGCTGATGGCAGAACAAGGGCCGACATCTGGCCCTTTGTTCCCTGCCGTCAAATATTTAGGCCACGACAGCATGCCTTTACCCGGTGGCGGCAATGCCGACGATCAAAGTCAGCGACATCAACGTTTACTACGAGCTGCACGGCGCGGGTGAGTCGCTAGTGCTTATCACTGGCCTGGCTAACGATGTCACGCAGTACATCCACATCACCGACAGGCTCTCGCGAGAGTTCAATGTCCTCGCTTTTGACAACCGTGGAGCGGGGCGTACGGATAAGCCGGACACACCTTACACCATCGAGCAGATGGCCGACGATACAGCCGGCCTGATGGACGCCGTCGGCACAGGTCCTGCTCATCTCATCGGCGTTTCCATGGGCGGACGCACCGCCATGGCCCTGGCGCTTCAATACCCGGAAAAGGTAAAGAGTCTGATCCTCGTCTCCACCTTCGCCCGGCAGGTCCATGATCCGGCGAAGAAAGGCTTTTCAGGGCTGATCAGCCGGATTCCCAATCCCATGGAGGGGATAGGCGAATACCCCCAGCCACGCCATGATTTCGAGCGACAGCTTATGGCCTCCCGCAGCTACGATTGCAGCGACAGGCTTGGCGAGATCCACGTTCCGACGCTCGTCCTGCACGGCAAAGATGACACGCTGGTCCCGCTGGCGCTGGCGGAAGAGCTGCACGCCGACATTGCCGGCTCGAAGATGACCGTCTTCGATGGAGGCCACGGCTTCTTCATGACAATGCCTGAGAAATTCTGCGATACCGTGTCCGCATTCCTGACAGGAGTTAAATAGCGGACTCTCGCGCCTGACAACTTTTAAGTAGTATTTGCGGTAACAGTTCATGACACGGAGGAGCTTCGCCTGAACCTGACCAAGTACCGCGATCACCTGATCCACTGCATCGACCCGGCATCGAGGGCTTTCGCCCGGCTGGGTCTGACGCCGAACCAGGTCACGCTGCTCTCGCTGTCTTTTGGCGTTCTGGCCGGCATCTCATATGGCCTGGGCCACGCTTACCCGGGGGCAGCAGCGCTGCTAATCTCCGCACTGCTGGACTTTATCGACGGAGGCGTCGCCCGCATCCAGAACAGGTCCTCTCGCTTCGGCGCGGCCATCGACTGGATCATTGACAAGTACGTAGACGGCATCGTGCTCGTATGCATCGGCATCGGCGGGTTCGTGGACATGCGGCTGGCAGCGATCGCCGTCTTCGGCTCGATGATCAACACGTTCATCAAGCCAGTCGTATACGCGGAGATCGGCTACGCGAAGAAGGAGGACGGCAAGATCAAGGACCCCCTGGAGGGCATCGGCATCTTCGGCCGGCCGGAAACTATCATCGTGATCATTATATTCTCATGCCTGAGCTCCCTGACAATCTTCGGACTCACGTCGCTTGCCATCGCGGTGGGCATCGTGGCGCTGGGCACTAACCTGTCGGCGCTGCAGCGGGTCTGGTACCTGTACCGGAACCGAGAGAAATATTAAATTAGAGGTCTCGGAGGTTTGCAAGAGGGCACCGAGCTTCAACACAGAGGCCACAGAGTACTCGCAGAGGACGTATAAAATATGGCTTATAAGTAAGCCGTTCTGTTAAAAATCCTCTGTGATACCTCTGTGCCCTCTGTGTTGAAGCTCGGTGCCCTCGCGCCGACCTCCGAGACCTCTAAAGGAGTATTGGATGAAAGTCGACATGCACCTGCACACCAGCAAGTCGGACGGCAGAGACAGCGTGCACAATGTAATCGAGGCCGCAGAGAAAAAAGGCCTCGATCTGATCGCGATCACCGACCACGGCCCTGGTCATGGCAGCGGCATCACAGAGAAACAGGCCAGGGAAACGAAGCGAGAGGCAGAGCTGCTGCAACCGTCCTACCACGTGAAGGTGCTCGTCGGCATCGAGGCGGAAATCCTGTCGACCGGCGAGGTCCTGCTGGCTGACCGTGAAGGTATGGATATCGTGCTGGCATCCTATCACGCGGCGCCGTCAGAGGAGGCGTACTATCGCGCTGTCTTCCGGGCGATGGAGGACCCGAGGGTCGATGTGCTCGCGCATCACGCATGGAGCGCAGGGATGCGGTTTAGCCCAATCCATGAGCATGAGGAGCGTCTGGTCGAAATTCTTCGGGATAACAGCAAGGCGATCGAGATCAACTCTAAGCACTGCCTGCCGTCGTGGGACTTCCTGACCATGTGCCGGGATGCAGGCGTGAAGTACACCATTGGCAGCGACGCTCACAAAGTCGCCGACGTCGGGTCGGTTCTCTGGGCCAATAACGCAGCGAGGCACATTTTCAAAGACAGGGGGCTATATATCCCGTGAGATGTACCAGACCGCTGACCGTCGACGCGATCATATTCTATGATGGAAAGCTCGTGCTAATCCGCAGGGGCAACGAGCCGTTCAAGGGCCGACTCGTCTTGCCGGGAGGCTTCGTCGAGAAGGACGAGACTGTGGAGCAGGCGGTCACCCGGGAGACGAAGGAAGAGACAGGCCTTGACACGGAGATTGTCCGGCTGATCGGCGTCTACTCCGATCCGGGCCGGGACCCACGGGGGCCGACTGTGTCGATTTGTTACCTTGTAAAGATAACGGGCGGACGGCTGGAAGCGGCATCGGATGCAGCGGCTGTGGAACTGGTATCGACGGACGCAGTGCCGTCGCTCGCCTTCGACCACAGCCGGATGATCGTAGACGCCCGCCGGCTCGGCGCATTGTGAGTCAGGGGATGTCTGGATTTCCCATGCTTCGTTTCCGGCCTGAACATGATGGCCCTGAGACTATAGCATGAGGGCTGGCGGCCAGTCGCGCGCGATTCGAAGGACCAGGCGAAGCTTTCGACTTTGAACGCAGGGAACACTTAAATGTCGCAGCGGGCGCAATGGGTTCCTCACCAGACGGTTAAATAAGAAGATGCTGCAGCCGGTCATACGCACACGTCAGAGTCCGCGCATGTCTCGCGACAAGGAGACCCGGATGCCACAAAACTTATGTCTCTGGGCGTCCTATCAAATCCGCACAGACGATGAGAGCTGACGTTGATCGGCGGCCGCGAGCCGAAGCGCAAAAGTCAGGGCACGGAGCCCGATCGTTCGATAATTCACAGGAGAGATCACATTCATGGAATTTTGTCCGAAGTGCAAGAGCATTATGAGACCGGGCGCAGGCGGCATGGTCAAGTGCCGCAAGTGCGGCCACGAGAAAAAAGCCAGCGCAGGGAACCTGATCGTGAGCGGCAACCAGAAGCCGGAACGCGAGATGACCGTGCTCGACGACCAGCAGGACGCGGGCCTGCCGACGACAGAGGAAGTCAAGTGCCCGGACTGCGGGAACCAGAAAGCATACTGGTGGATGCGACAACTGCGCAGCGCTGATGAAAGCGAGGTCCGCTTCTTCCGTTGCACAGTCTGCGGCAAGACCTGGCGCGAGTATAACTGATGGCTCATAGAACAGGCCATAGTCAGTTTTTTATATTTTGTGAAGCCATAGTATTTTGAAAGCAAGGGCAAGGAGAACAATAGATATGTTCAAGGCTGCTATTAATGCGGACGTCTTCAAGGACGCGATCGAGGCGGTCTCGACCCTGGTGGACGAGGCCAAGTTCAGGCTCAACAAGGACGGCATGTCAGCCAGAGCCGTGGACCCGGCCAACGTTGCCATGGTGGCGTTCGACCTGAACGCGAAGGCATTCGACTCGTTCGAGGCCACAGAGAGCGAGATCGGCATCGACCTGGTCAGGTTCATGGACATCCTGGGCATGGCCGCGAAGGACGACAAGCTTGAACTGAACCTCAATGAAGAGACCCGGAAACTCGAAATCCGCACGGGCGGCCTGGCGTACACGCTGTCACTGCTCGATCCGAGTTCCATCCGGAAAGAGCCGAAAGTGCCGAACCTCGACCTGCCTGCGAAGATCGTGCTCAATGGCACTGAGTTGCGCCGCGCGGTGAAAGCTGCAGAGAAGGTCTCCGATCACATGGCCCTGGGCGTTCAGGACAAGACGTTCTACGTGGAAGCCGAGGGCGACCTGGACAAGGTGCGCCTCGAAATACCGGAGTCAAGCCTGGTCTCGCTGAAGAGCACTGGCAATGTCCGATCGCTGTTCTCCCTTGACTACCTGAACGACATCGTGAAATCGCTCGGCAAGGCTGAACAGGTCTCCATAGACCTCGGCACTGACTATCCGGTGAAACTCACCTTCGGCATCGCAGGCGGCAACGGCCAGGTCGTCTACCTGCTCGCTCCCCGGATCGAGTCAGAATGAGGAAGACGGGCGACTCCGCCCGGCCTTTTTTATTTCCGTTCGACTTCTTTGCCCCGCTGGATGAGTTCTTTCACGCGGCTACCACCCTTCAGGCCGCCCTTATGACCGATCTCCTCGTAGAACTTATGATCGTGGGTTCTCGAGGTCGCCTGACCGCCCTTTCGGCCGGCTTCCTTTACGGTCATTCCACCTTTTGCTGCCGTCTCCATCCTCCTGGCCATATCATCACCAGACAACTCATCAGCTATATATTCAAATGAACATGACCCTTGGAAAGAGCAAACACAGAGGCCACGGAGACAACAAATGGCATAGGGAAGACGGGGGACAGGGATGTCACACAGGGTACGGGCGAGACAGAGGAACCATAGTTTTACGCTGTTTGCGCCAACTGACATCACCAGACATTGCTTTTTTCATCCGGACCCATCTACGGCCTCTGTCACCCATGTACCATCTGTGACGACAAGTTTTTACCTGCCTGACGACCATTATGAATAGTATGGCCTGGCCGTCATGCGGCCGGAGATCGATACATGGCCGCCGATACGATCACCTTTGCCAGATATCCGTTTACACGGGAAGCCTCCGCATACGTCAAGGACAGAGGCTACTCGATCGAAGACGTAATTGCCAGGCCTGCCTACGCGCAGGTCCGCACCCGCGCCAGGCAGCGGGTGCTGGACGCCATTAAAGGCACTGAGTCGGCCCACCGCTTTGACGACGCGGAGCGAGAACTGCTATCGTACCCGGTGGCTCGCATCATGGTCGCTGCCGTCGGCGATCCATACCTGGCCAAACGCTTTGCCCTGTACGAGTCCAAATGGGCTCACGACAGGCTACAGTCAGAAGATGATCAGAGTCTAATCGCGGCAGGGAACGAGTTCGGGATGAATGTCAAGTCCAGTCCCCGTTTCGGCGACCGAAAGCTGGAGATGCACTTCACGGACTACCTGCGATACGCGGCAGGCTTCCGGAATATGGACTGGAAGCTGATCAACCAGACGGTCATCAGCGGCAGGGTGTATGTTACAAAAAGCATGTGTGCCAGGCTGATCGAAGAAGCAGTACGCGGCCGGGTCCAGTCAGGCCTGACGGGCAAGGTACCGGATCAGGTCATCACGGCGCTGGAGCCTTACCTCGCTGAAATACGCGAAGCACTCGCCACCCTCAAAGCCGATCGGAACATCGCCGCGAACGGCGAAGTGAGCGAGGATGCGTTCCCGCCATGCATGAAGGCTCTGCTCTCCGACTTGCAGAAAGGGCTGAACCTGCCCCATACGGCCCGGTTTGCGCTGACTTCGTTCCTTGCAAACATCGGACTGGACAAAGAGCAAATTATGGAACTATACCGCGTGGCGCCGGACTTCCGGGAGGACCTGACCAGATATCAGGTCGAGCATATCACTGGCGGCAGTGGCACAGAGTACACGGCCCCCTCGTGCAAGACCATGATGACCTACGGCAACTGCTCGGGTAAGAACCAGTACTGCGAATGGGCCACCCACCCGCTGAGCTATTACCGGAAGGCGCAGGCGAGAAGGGCGAAGCTGCAGATTGCGCCGGCAACTATTCCGACAGAAGATGCGGGCAAGTCGCCGTAGCCGTGCAAGATTGCCGCTCGCGCGTGTTTCGAGGTCTGGGGCAGAATTGATCGACGGTTTTCTGGGAATGGGCTATTATATCCGGCCTTGTTTCAGATCCCGCATAACGAGCCCGCTATGACCGCCATGTTTACAAAGCACGCCAAAACGTTTACAGCTCGCCAAGCGCGCCAAGGGGCAAAGCACGCCAAGGCTTTTTTATCAAAAATACAAACTGGGAGCCGCTTTTTAATCGTCCTTGGCGTTCTTGGCTC
>JAEZKS010000035.1 GCA_023436075.1 Methanobacteriota archaeon | reverse complement strand
TTGATCGCCAGCACGGCCTCCGCGTACTTCGTGGCCATGCCGATGACCGCAGTCGCCCACATGCAGAAGATCGCGCCAGGGCGGCCAAGCACGATGGCTGTCGAGACGCCGGCAATGTTCCCTATGCCCATGGTGCCGGATAGCGCAGTAGTCAGCGCCTGGAAGGGGGATATATCGCCCTCTTTACCAGAGTCCTTCTGGCCTATAGAACGCGTCAGCCGGGAGATAGCAAGGGGAAGCAGCCGTATCTGTATGGCTCCGAGGCGGACGGTCAGCAAGAGCCCGACGCCGACGATAAGAACGAGAAGGAGCACGCCCCAGAAGAAGCCGTTGACTGTCACGATCAAGCTCTCGAACGATTCCAACAAGCCCATCTATACACCGGGAATAAGTGATTGGCTGGCGATGTGAAATATTTGTCGATTGCTGACTGGGCGTATGCAAAAATGTGGATAAAGCCAATAAGACTAATTCAAAATGCGTGGCTCAGCCTGTCCACGACGTTTGCAATCTCCTGCTCGCGCACCTTATTGCCGCAATGGATAATGCCAGTCTCGCCGACCTTGCCGCCATGGGCTTCAACTTCAGCCTTTAACTGCCCGATCGCCTTGTTGCCGCCGGTGAAGTTAAAGGCCAGGCTTTTAGTGACAAACACTGCGACTTTCTTGTTGCCCAGCGCCGGAAGCTGCTTCATGTAGCCGGCCATCACCCGGGACAGGGAAAAGCCCTGCACCGGCCCGGCGAAGACCAGCGCGTCGTAGCCGGAAAGGTCCGGGAGCTTCTCGATCTTAGCCTTATTCGGGTCGGTCTCGCCGCCTGCTGTCGTCAGCCGCTCAACGTTCGCCGAATGGCCTGCAGCTTGAAATTTATCCTTGAGCTTCTCTGCGACTGAGTAAGTATTGCCAGTCTGGGAATAGACAATGATGCCTATTTTCATATCTGACCACCGCTATATGATCGACTCCTGTACTAATAGACTTATTGGAAAAGGTAAAATTGCCACATCTCACCAGGCTTCGATACTGTCAGTACAGACAGGACACAGCCGGGCTTATAGGGCTTTGCACTGGCATGACAGAGAAAAGTTGATTTATCAGAGTATATCCTTTTTATATGTCTGTTTGAAGGTACCATAAGTCAGGACTATCGATCATGGAGCCATATAAGCCGCTGAAGTTACCGTTAGATAACATAGACTGGGCGTCCCACGTTACTCAGATCGGGAAAGCAAATGCAGCCCTGGCCAGATACGACGGGATTCTGCAGGGCATCGTTAATCCGAAAATACTGCTTTCGCCTTTAACTACCAGAGAAGCAGTCCTCTCGTCCAAAATCGAAGGGACGCAGGTTTCACTGGAAGATGTCCTGCAGTATGAGGCAGACATTAAAGAGCCGTTTAAAGCTGAAAGAGAAATGGACATACACGAGGTCCTCAACTACAGGAAAGCAATGGGGCATGCTGTAAACAAATTAAATGACCAGCCGCTTACGGTCATCATGGTCAGGGACCTGCATGGTATCTTATTGTCCGGTGTCCGCGGCAACAACCGGTCGCCGGGAGAGATCCGACGCATACAGAACTATATCGGAAGGCCGGGCAACCCGATCGAGAAGGCCATCTTCGTGCCCCCAGCTCCATCATTAGTACCGGATGCTCTTTCAAACTGGGAGGAATATTTGCGTAGCGAGGAAAAAGACCCGCTAGTCCAGCTATCGCTACTCAAAGCGCAATTCGAGCTGATCCACCCGTTCAGCGACGGAAACGGCCGTATTGGGCGTATGCTTGTCCCGCTTATACTTTATAATAAAAAAATGCTCTCCAGTCCGATGTTCTATATAAGTGCGTACCTGGAACGCAACAGAGATATCTATTACGAGCGCCTGCTTGGAATTTCCAGGGATAGCGACTGGAACGGATGGATATCCTTTTTCCTCAATGCCATCAGAGAGCAGGCAGAGGAAAACAGCAACAAAGCCCTGTCTATTCTTGAGCTATATAAAGAGATGAAAATGACAATACCTGAGATCGTACCCACGAAACACTCGATATACGTGATAGATCGGATCTTCTCGAAACCGATCATCAAATCGACCGACTTCTACGATATTACCGGTAACAATAAAATGGCCACAAGAAGGATACTAAATGCACTGGAAGACCAGAATATCCTGACAGTAATACAGGAAGCGAGAGGGAGACAGGCCTCGGTTTATGCGTTCACGAAGCTGATCGATATCACGGATAAGACTTAGTGGCAGCGAAGAATAGCCGCCTCGACATCGGTCGCGCGTGAGGACAACCGCGAGGCCGGAGACAGTTTGCAATCTTCAAACTACTGCGATTGCGGTATCAATCTGTTACCATAACTCATTTGAGTAACAAAAATTATAAAATTCGTTACTCAAATTGGTTTGGGTAACAAAAGTTTAACTCAAGCACGGCTTGGGCCCGTAACAAGCCAAGATCACAATTTTGTAAAAGCGATCAATTCACTCAACCACGCCGCCCGCTCTGCAGAAACACGCCGGCCGACAAACCGGATAAATTCGTCGCGATACTCGGGCCCGAGACACATCAGGCACTCGTCCCCGTTCTTAATGGCGTCCAGTAAATACTCCAGCTCTTCCGGGATCAGCTTCTCCAGACGTTGCCCGAAATCCTCTCTCGAACTCGCATAAAATTTCGAGAGCGGCGGCAATATCGAGCGATGCCTTTTGCCTGGCGGCATTTCAGGTGCGAGTTTTTTCAAGATAACCAGGTCATAATCAGTTAAGTCTCTTGACATTTGGACCTACTACCTGTTTAGTCATATGCATATATATGGCTCACGCAAGGGATCGGAAAAGCGCCGTGGGGGAGATTTGAACTCCCGAGTCCTTGCGGACACAGGTTTAGCAAACCTGCTCCATACCAGGCTTGGATACCACGACAAACAAAACGCAGTGGCCTTATCTACTTTTATAGTATTTAAGATTTTCCGGCTTTTATGAAGAGCAAGGAGCACAGGGAGATTCCAGAACATCGCCTTGCATCACTGCCAGGCCCATCCAACCACGCATAGCTTCAATCCAAATTCGCGCACGCGCGCGAGAACGCTGCAGCCATCACTTCAGTGTCAGCCCGACGTTCAAAGCTGATCCACATTCAACGTCAGCCCCACGGCCTGCCCGGCTTCCTCGTTCTCTGGCACGAAAAACACGTACAGCGGCGTCGCTCCGTTCCAGCTCATCTCCTTTATGGACGCATCCTCAAGCTCGATCTGGAAGCCAACGGCGATGCCGAGTTCCGGCGAGGCATAAGCGGCGCTGACGAGGACTTTCCCGGGAGAAGAGTTCATGGAAAACGCCTTGCAGTGCAGGCTCTGGCTCTGTACCAGGTACTTCACGGCCTCGACGGATGCCTGGTCCGTGGCCGCCAGCACGTAGTTTCCAGGCTTCGCGGCATGTTCGAGCGTTACCCGGGAGGGCTCCCGGATCAGGGTGAGATTCGTTCCCCATGTGGCAGCCTGTAAAGCTATGGCCATCCGGCCGATCGACCGGATCATGGGCACCTGTCCGGCCGTCCTGACGAACCCGGCAGCCTCAGCCCGTACGGATGCGTCGGACATGAAGTCGGATGCCACGTGCGCCGGGATGGCCAGGTCGACAGATGCGCCAGCGATCATATTAAAGTATATTTCGTCGACCGCAAAGGCGATCGTCTGGCTGGTGAGCAGCTCTTCGTCGCCCTTCAGGGCGTCGTCATTGTCGAGTCGGAAGAGACTGCAGGTTCTTTCGAGCATGGGGTACTTCTGCCGGACGAAGCGCTTCATATCGCCGACAGTAGATTCATATACCCGCATCGGGTACGCTCGGCAGGCGAACGGTCTGGCCTGGTGGACGCTGCACAGGCGTTCGTCGAGGAACGGGCAGCGGCCGTCGGTCGTGCGGACGTACATGTGTTTCCGCACGTTCAGGCTGGTCTCTGCTATAGTGCAGTGCCGCTCATAAATCTCTGCGGGTGGCGTCTTCAGGTGGTCAGCCAGCAGGAACAGCTCGTACGAGGTGATCTGGATGACATCCTGATTCGCGCAGCACTGCCCGCACATGGCACACTCGAAGGCAATATCCGGGCCCATCGCATTTCTCCGTCAACCGATAGCATATTCTCGGAGAAATACTTTTGCGGTACTGCCTGCAAATCGCATGCCAATGACCGTATCTGGTTCGATCAGTATATCACCTGTCCTATGCATGGCAAGACTTATAATATTATAATTACAAAAATCAAATTATGTCAGATTATGGGGAGTACGAGCAGAAGAATAAAGATTTGGAAACGCTGAACCAACTGAACGCAGTGCTGGAACAGTTGAACACCAGCAGCAAAAAGCTCTCTGACGTGAAAAGGCAGGTGCAGATCACCGGCAAAGTGATTGACCTGTACTGGATGCTCGAATCGAAGAGCATCACGCCGGAGGACTATCAAAAGCGGTTGATGCTCGTCCTTCAGGAATGGTAGCCGGCCGAAAGCCATTTTGAGTAGCCATCGCTACGTCTCGACGAGTTCCCAGGCTTTGTCGATGAGCGCGCATTTTTCATCGACAGAGAATGGAAACTCGTCCAGCGTGCATGCGACGTGCATCGCGTCGGCCTGAAGTTGCTCGTGAGTCAGCATCAGCACGCCGTCGATCGCGGATTCAGTCCGTTGCTTGATCACATTGCGTATACGGGAAATCAGCATCGTCAATGCGAGTTTTGTCAGCGTTTCGCCGTACTTGAGCACTACGGATGAGAAATCCATACGGGTGAAAAAACGGAGTGTGGCATTATATGGATATGCCACGATGGGCACGGCAAAGGCCGCGACATATGATGAAGCTGACGCGAAACAGCTCAGTCGTGCCCGTTGTGACCACGGCGCTTTTGTGCTCTCAGCGTGTCACTTCACGAGTTCCATCAGGCAGCTTTCGCTGAACTCGTCCGGGCTGCAGACTGCGCAGGATCGCTTCTGGGACCAACGCTTGTACCGCCTGACCTCCCGGCCGCAGTTACGGCACCGGTAGACGGTGATCTTCGGGCTGATGTGAGCGCGGAACTCGTTCAGCGGCAAGGTGGACTGTTCAGGGGTGACCTTGATCAGCATGGTCATGTCGGAGATTTCGCCGCAGTCACAGTATTCCACACGGTTGAAAGGCCTGTACGTGGTGAATACCTGCCCGCAGTTACGGCACCGGTAGTGCCATTTCTCCCGATCGACGAACAGCTCGTTGGTCCGCGCCGTCGGAGACACCGACATGAGCTGGCAGGCTTCGCGGAAGTTCGGGCCGAGGTGGCCACGTTCCCCGTAAAAGTGATATGCGTAGATGTGGGCGATCTCGTGCTTGAATACTTCATCCATCACGTCCCAGCCATACTTCCGGAGGTAACGATAGGAAAGCACCACACCGAGCGGGTTGCTGTGGGCATACCCGATGCGGCTGCACAGGCGATCGCTGATCCTGAGCATGATATCAGGAATCCGGTTATCGAAATACGACTCGTTGATCTGACAAAACCGTTCCCTGGTATCATTCAGATAACTGTTGATGAACTCCATCCTCAAAGCGCGGTCATTTTCCATCCACTCACCTTTCTATTATGAAAAGCGTATCATCTGTCGTGACACGGACATGAAGTCCGTGGCAATTTGCGCGCCATCGGGCGTGCACTTCGCTTCGGGCGGGACCATCCCGCCAGAAATCTAATAATCCCGATATCTGATATTAACTTTGTCGTCGGATAGAGGCTAATTTACAATATTAAGTAATCAAACAGTTTTAAACGAAAAATAATCGTAATTTTTGCGATAATTTTAAATATTAACAAAAAAATCCGATTTACTTGCTTTGATTTGGTTTAATCGGTTGCTATTCATGCTATTATTACATAAACACAGGCACGGCAATCGACACATGCCGTGCGGCTACCCATGCCGGCGACAATGACCGCCAGGCAACAAAGACGCCAAGAAGAGACCAGGTCGCCACTGTAGGGTATATGAGGCGCCAAGCCACCAAGATTTTTAAAATTTTGAGCCGCCAAGTCGGAAGATCGGGTTTATGCATTCGTCACTAAGATGCCAAGTTTCAAGGCGCCAAGAGAAGAACGAAAGTCATGAAGTGCTGTTTGATCTTAAGTATAAGAGCGGGCCAAGAACCGTAAGAAGAGTCCAGGGGTTTGCCAATACAAAAACAGCAGAATAGCCTCTCTTCTTACGGTTCTTGGCCCGCTCTTATACTTGAGTGCCAACATGACTTTCCTGCTTCGAACCTTCTCTTGGCATCTTGAAACTTGGCATTTTAGTGACGAAAAAAGGAACGCTCTTCCGACTTGGAAACTTGAAAAACTAAAAAATAGACTTGGCGCCTTGGCGCCTCATATATCCTATAGTGGCGTCTTGGACACTTCTTGGACACATGGCGGCTTGTGTCTCTATATTCGTTATCGTTCTGCAGCAAGAATAGCCTGCCGGGCCCGCAGCACATTCCGGTAATCGTCGAGCTCGATGATCATCCGCTCCTGCCCGTCGAGCCTGTGCAGGTCCAGGATGCCGTCGCCGGGGCAAAGGTGCTGGTCTTTTTCCCCGTGGTTGTCATTGACGTGCAGGTAGGATATCCCGTCCATCTTGAGGAACTCATATGACTCCGGGCAGAGTATCGCGTGCCCTACGTCGATGGTGACGCCACACCGGCAATGGTGACGGAACGTCTGCAGCTCCTCGGGGCTGTGACAGTAAAAGGTGGGACGGCAGGGCATGTTCTCGATGGAGAGTGTCACGCCCATGGAACGGGCATAGTCTGCGGCCTCTCCCAGCACCTGCAGCGCGTACTCGCGGCACATCTCCCGGACCATCTCCTTGTGCACAAAACCAGGGTGGGTGGTCACATATTGTGCACCGATGGCGACGGCCATGTCAGCCGACTCCTTGAGCTGCCGCTCCGTCTCCTCGCGGATGCCACGGTTCAGGCTGGCCGGGTTGAGGTCGATGGTGGGCGAATGCATGTATATCTCCAGCCCGTGCCCGCGAAGGCTGCCAGCGATCGCGTCGACCTGTGCCATTCGCGGCCAGTTGGGGCCCTCGCAGAGAATCTCGACCGCGTTGAAGCCGTCTCGTACGATGGTTTCCGCCCATTCGGCCGGCGTCCTCATGAACAAGGCCAGCGTAGAAAAGCCAATCCGTCTCTGCATACAGGATCGTATGCTACTGATGATATAAATCCCTCTTCTATCGCGCTCCTTCCGTCGTCTGCCACTCATTGCTTTCGCTCGAATTGCGGGTCAAGCCTTTTTATCTGTAGTCCAGACATAGCAGGCGTGGCGATAGATATCTCAAGGCGGCCGGGCATTGCGGTCGTCGCTATGGCGGCTGTCATCCTGGCCGCAGCATTATCCGGGTGCGCTGGCACGCCCGGCGAGGATAGCGTCAACCAGTCAAGAAATTCGTATCTCCAGGCATACGTTGCCGGGATGGAACACCACTCAGCCGGGCAGGATTATTTTAACAATGGCACGCTGGCCTGGGAGAATAGCAACTTTCGGGCAGCGATCGCGGAATATGCGAATGCAAGCCTGAACTATGCAGAGGCCTCAAAAGGCTACGGCGTCATGGCCCAATATGCCCGCGGGGCACAGGAACAGGATTTCGCCGACAGCCTCCGCGGATGTACCTACAACCTTAGCCTTGCCTCAGATAACTTCATGAACGCAGCCGTTGCCATGGGCCAGAATAACTCTGACGCGGCCTACGACTGGTTCAGCCAGGGTCAGGCACATGTGGACGCCAGCGAGGCACTGCTAAACAGGTCGATCGCAGTCACGCCTGAATGGCTGAAGGAACTCGCGTCAGGCTGAAGCCTCGGCCTCGATCGCCTGCTCGTCCCGCGTCGTCAGGGCACGCTCATGTGTCCTGAAGAACCTGAAATACAGGACAGATGCGACTGTGTAAAAGCCGCAGGCGGCCAGGTAAGGCATCGTGTATACTCCGGTGGCCATCAGCAGGCCGGCGACGAATGATCCTGCGGCGATGGCAAAGCAGTTGGCCGTGTTGGTCAGGCTTGACACCGAAGCCATCTCGTCACTGCCCACGATCTCCATGGAGAAGCTGTTGCTCACCGGTGATGACATGTTCATGAACAACATCCGGAGTATGTACGCGCCCCCTGCGAGGTACAGGTTAGTGGTGAACGCCAGCATGATCAGGAATGGGATAGAGATCAGATAGGTCAGCGATACGGTCTTCACCTTGCCAATCCTCGCGGCCATGTATGGCACGGCGGCCGCACCTATGATCATCGAGCCCTGTGCCAGCGAGAAGATGAGGCCGATCTCTCCGGTATCCGCCTGTAGTATCTTGTTGAAGTAAACGTTGAAGAACGGGACGATCAGGCCGGCCCCGATGCCGATCAGGCTACTGATCACGACAAGCTGCCGGATGGTCTTCGATGCTGCCAGCCTGTGCAGGTAGGAGCGCAGGTCGCTTTTCAACGGACACGATCGCTTATGTTCCTTTATGAAAATGAGCGGGACGACGGACAATGCTGCCACGGCCAGCGAGACCATCAGCGTATACCGGTACGCTTCCAGGCTGATCTGGGGTACACTGAAAAATATCGATGAGATCTCTGGCAGGTAGCCTCCTAGCGCAGTGCCGATCATAGTGGCGAAAACGAAGACGCCGAAATTGAGGCTGAACAGGTGCAGGCGGTCATCAGGCGTGGTGTTTTCCATCAGGAACGGCACACCGATCACCGCGGGGATGGTCGCGAATACGCCGTTCAGTATGCTCAGGGCCAGCAACAGCTCCATTGAAGTGACTGTGTACAGCAGGTAGAGCGATATCGCGGTCAGCAGCCCGGACGTGACGAGACACATCTTGCTGCCCATGCGATCGCAGCACTGGGCGGCCGGAAATGCAAATATACCGGTCGCGATCAGCGATACAGAGATCAGCATGCCAAGGGACTGCTCATTGTGGCCCAGCTTGACTATGTACAGGTTGAATATCACGTTGGATATCCCGACGTAGAGCGACAGCAGGAAAGTGAATGCGAGATATACCCTCGCGTTCAGCGAAGATCGCATCAGCGCCCGCAGGTAATCGCGTATCAGCCCCATCCCCCGTCTTAAGATACACGGACAACCGGATTAAAAATGCCTTGCGTTTTTACGCGCCAGAGCGGCACATTCCGAAAAAATGAGCAGAATTGACCGGTCGTGCCTGTCAAAATCCGTTCAGCCCGCGTGCAATCGGCGCCGCAGTCCGGTCGGCTCCATCGCGAGCCCTGCCGGACGCAATTTTAAAGGCCGCAGCGGACGCAGCATTTCTAATAAAGGGGCAAACCTGCTAATTGTCGCGTTCGCTGCGCCCTTTTCATTCATGTCGTACGAGCCACATATCGAGGAACTTGCCCTGGAAAACCCATCGATCGGCTCTGCCCCCGGCTTGTAAACAAGAGCCTTGTGACCAGATCACGCGCGCGAGCGGCCGCCGCGTCCCTGTCAGCTTTCCACATGCCCGCGGGAAACATCGACAGGCTCCGGGGCCAGGGGCATGAGGACCTGCCGGCCCTTTTGAACACCTTGCTTCATGAGGGCGACGGACGCCACTGCCGGGGCCACAGGTACGGGCTGACGGAGGCCTATGGACTCGGTGTCTTTAAAGTAGTAGTACAGCAACAGCGCGGTAGCGACGTAGCCGGCGCAGGTGAGCAGGAACGGCACCAGATAGTTGCCTCCTGCGATCAGTATTCCACTGACGAACGAACTGACCGAGACAGCAAGACAGCTCCCGGTAGACATGAGTCCGACGGCAAAGCCCTGCTCCCGTGGATGAATCTGTTCCATCTGGAAGCTGGTTGTCGCCGGACCGGCCATGTTGATCAGGAACATATAGCCGACGTATGCGACCGCTACCATCACGATGTCCGTGGAAAGCGCCATCAGGATGAGGAATGGCACCGTCAGCATCTTGCTGGCCACGGCCGACCGGACCTTGCCGATCCTTGCCGTCAGGAATGGGATGATGACGAAACCGACGATCATGAACAGGCCGGCGGCCGCCGAGGTCATCCCGATCTCGAGCACGCCCATGTTCAGCACATTCATGAAGTATATGTTGAAGTATGGCACTATCATGCCAGAGGCTACCCCGAAGGTCAGGCTGGTCAGCATGAACTTCAGCGCTGTGGGCGACGGACGCAGCCCGGCCAGCGAGAACGGCTGGCTGTCATGCACGTGCGTGACCGGGTCTCGGACCCTCTCGTTAAGGCCGCTGCACTTCGGGGATTTCAGCATCACGAGCACGGCGCAGCTCACGGCGAGTAGCACCAGCGCGAAGAGCAGCGTAAGCTGATAATTGTTGAACGCAGCGAAGTAGCGGCTCCACACTCCCGGAAGGAAGCCGCCGAATGCGCATCCGGCGACTGACGCGATCCATCCAAACGACGCGTTCGCGCTGAAGACATGGACGGTCTCCTCGCCACAGTTCTCGGCAAGGAGGGGCGTCACGCACACCGCGCTGACGGAGCTGAATATGCCGTACAGGGCGCTGAAGAGCACGAGTGCGGGAGGCGAGTGCAGCACGAAGATCGGCAGCACGGCGGCGACGGAGAGCGCGCTGGACGCAATCATCAGCTTCCGGCGGTCGACGCGGTCGCACAAGATGCCTGCAGGGATGGACATGGCGGAAGACGTGAGCAGCGTGACGGAAAGCAGCAGCCCCAGAAAATCGGCCCTGAAGCCCATGTCCAGGATGTACAGGTTGAAGATGATCCCATAGATGCCGGAATACAGGCCCATGATGAGTGTGCGCAGCAACAGCAGCCTGACATTCACATTCATGCCGGCCATTGTGCGTAAGTAACTCTTAAGTATCTCCATTCCCCCCTTCGTGCAGGAATGGCAGGTATTGCCTGTGGGTTTAAAGTCTTCTGCCTGCCAGCGTATCACATGACAGCCGAAACAAGGCGGTTACACGTCAGTCGCTCGTGGCTTCGACGTGCCGCGAGGCCGGAGACGTGACAGGCTGCCGGACCGGCGTGGTGTTCCGATACCTGATCCCGCCGCGCCCCCCGCCGAAGATGCCGGTCTGTCGTTCCCGGTCGTGCCCGAAGTAGTAATATAGCAGCCCGGCAGCCACGACATATGCGCTGCAGGTGACCATGAACGGAAGCGTATAGTTGCCGCCAGCCATGAGCAACCCGCTCATGTAGGTGGCGCCGGCGATGGCCAGGCTCTGGGTCATTGAGATGAGACCGACAGCGTAGCCTCGCTCCTCCGGCCTGATGATCTCCATCTGCAGGCTGGTCATCGCCGGCGCAGCCATGTTCATGAGGAGCATCCTCATTGTATATGCGAATGATGCGAACAGGAAGTTGCCCGTGACCGCCATGAGCAGCAGGAACGGCAGCGAGGCGACCTGAGTATAGACCGCGGACTTAGCTTTGCCCGTGCGAGCGGATAGCCATGGGATCGCGACGAAGCCGGCGACCATGAACATGCCAGCGACGGCGAAGACCAGGCCCGTGGCGAAGACACTGGCGTGGACGATCCTGGTGAAGTAGACGTTGAAGTACGGCACGACCATGCCGGAGCCTATGCCGATGACAAGCGTGATCAGCGCGAACTTCAGCACGGCCGGAGAGGGCCGCAACGAGAATGCAGGACGGCAACTCTGTTGTACTACGTGCTTGTTCTCTTTGAGGAACAGCAGCAAGGTCCATCCGACGAGCAGCAGCACCAGCGATGCCAGCATAGTCAACCGGTACTGGTCGCCCATCACGCGCAGTTGCGGCCATACATAGGGCAGCACGCCCCCTGCGGCGTACCCGATGACTGACGCCCCCCACGCCAGGGCGGAGCTGGCACTGAACACATGTGTCATGCCGCCTTTCTCACAATTCTCCGTGAGGAACGGGGTGGCGCATACGAGGGTGATCTGCCCGAATATCCCGCTGACGGCGCTGGACAAGAGCATCACTTCCGGAGACGACGAGAGGAACAGCGGCAGGATCGCGATGAGGGACAGCAGCCCGCAGACGACAAGGATCGTCTTGTGGCTGATCCGGTCGCACAGGACGCCGGCCGGGATGGACGCCAGCGCGGAAGCTAGTAGCGTGACGGAAAGCAGCAGCCCCAGAAACCCGGTATCGAAGCCCATACGGAGCACGTACAGGTTGAAGACTACTCCATAGATGCCTGCGTAGATGCCTGCGATGAACGTCTGCGCGAGAAACAGCCTGACGTTCAGGTTGAATCCGCACATGCTGCGCACATAATCTCGAAGCATAACCACCTCAGAGTTCCTCGGAGCATTTTACGGTGATAACTTAAATCCTTCTGCTTGCCGTACGTGTGTTAGGGGACCCATTTTCAGCCCCGACAGACGAAGCGGATGATCAACAGGCTTAAAAGCGCATAAATGCGTGTGAATTATATCAGTTATATGTTAAAAATTAAAATAATAGGAATTGCAGTTAAACAGTAGGTATCAGGACATATATCGCAAAATTAGGTATTAATTCGGTTTTTTTGCCCCTATTTGGCAAAAAATGTAATGAACGTTTATATCTATAAAAATGGTAGCATAAATTAAAGTTGGTGATACTATGGATGGTCTTATCTGGTTAGCCGTCGTGTTTTTAGTCCTGGCGCTGGTAGCTTACGTCCTGGGTGCCAGAGGCATCGCAGGGTTCAGCATGGAGATCGCAAAGTGGCTGGTTATCATCTTCGTGATCCTGGCAGTCCTGGTGATCCTCTTCGGCGGCAGGGTGCTGCTTCCGGCGGTGCTGATGATCTGAGAATAATCTGAGCATCCGGGAACCCGGGAAACGCCTCCTTTTTTATTTCTATCCGCTCTCCTCCCACGGATAGAGACAAGTACAAATAGTCAGAGATGTAATTCATATTCGAGCGCCGTGCCGCTAAGGGATGGATGGAGCAATAGACATTGATAGAGAGCACTTTGTTACTGTGGATTCTCTTGATCCTCGGACTGGGCAAGCTGTTGGGCATGCTGGCCGAGCGATTCGGGTTCCCGTCAATCATCGGAGAACTGCTGGTAGGCATAGTCCTGGGACCCATGGCGCTGGGCATCATCTCACCTCCCGGCATAGGCGCAACCGAAGTTGACATAGCCGTGTGGGAAAACCTGGGAACGCTGGCCTACCTCGGCGTCCTGTTCATGATGTTCATCATGGGCCTATCGATCAATGTGGAGACCATAATGAAGAATAACGGACGCAGCGCCACTTTAGTAACGCTCCTCGGTGCCGGTCTGGTCTTCCTTGGTGCCACTGCCGCGACACTGGCCATCGACCTCTCCATGGGTCAGGAGCTGTATTTCTCCCTCGCCCAGGCATGCATCGTGGGTGTGGCGATGACCTCTACATCGACGGTCATCGGCTTCCGGTATCTCGGCCAGATAGGCGACCGCTTTTCCAATGTGTTCAAGACCCTGGTCGCGGTCGAGGTCACCGACGGCATCTTCTCCATCGTGCTGCTCGCAGTGTTCCTGTCCATGCTGGGCGTCTTCGCACAGATGGCGGAAAAAGGCAGCCTCGACCTCGGGCAACTCCTGCCGGACATCGGCTGGAACGTGTTCACGCTGCTGATGCTCATCATCGGCTTCATGATCTTCGTGATTAAGTTCGGGGGAGCTGTCGCCAACTGGCTGCTCGGCGTTTCCCGCAGAGACACCGAGGACCAGTCGATCATCACGCTATCGCTGATCGTCCTGTTCGCGGTCGCCGCATTGAGCGACTGGCTCGAACTGACGCCGGTCATCGGGGCATTCCTGGCAGGAGCCATCCTGGCAGGCTCGCCGTTCAGCGAGACAGTGATCGCACCGAAGATCAAGGCCGTCGGCTACGGCTTGTTCGTGCCTATCTTCTTCGCTTATACTGGCCTTCAGATGGACTTCGGTGCCCTGTTAAGCGGAGCATCCGTCTATGGCATACCATACTACCTCATCCTGTTCGTAGTGCTGCTGGTCGCCGTGGTGACCTTTAAGTACGTCGGGGCCATCATCGGCTGCAGGATGGCAGGCCTCAAGCTGCGGGACGCCCGCAAGATCGGGTCCTCTGCAATCTGCGTGGGCGAGGACACGCTAGTGATCGCCCAGATCGGCGCCGGCGTGGTCCTGTTCGAAGGGGGCCCGGCCCTGATCAGCAACGAACTGTTTTCTGTGTTCGGAGCGCTCATCATCGTGACGTCCATCATCACGCCGCTGCTCCTCCGGCGGACCTTCAGCGTAAATGAGACGCCTACGCCGATGATGACACGCAGCGGCATGGGCGCGAAGCAGAAAAGGAAGAGCATATAGAGCGGCTAAAACAAGAGAGCCCGACGACTAAAACAAGAGAACCCGACGACTAAAACAAGAGAACCCGACGGCTCGGTCGCGCGCGTGCGCGTGACCAGGAATAGTCATTCGTATTATTTTTATATCGACGATAAAGCAGTTAACACGGAGTACGCCGAGTACACGAAGTTTTATTTAGAAAGCGGAATACGGGAAGCCCTTTTTTAATAGGACTCTGTGAACTTTGTGTTAAATGCCTTATCAGCATACAAAAAGCATCTCAAAAGCTTAGAAAATTTCCCGGAGAAGCTATTGAAAATTCAATGCGCCGGTCGGGGATCGAACCCGAGTTTATGGCTTGGCAAGCCATAGTGATAACCACTACACTACCGGCGCATCGCGCAGAATCCTAATTGTGCTAAATGCATATAACAGTTTCGCCCCGGCGCCGGCTTTTAAGCCAGAGAGAGTCGAAATATCGCCGAAGGATAACATTGTCTATAAAGAGATCATTTGCAGGCCATCGCCATGATAGATGGAAAAAGTAGTAACGGGAGCTTTTCGCGAAAAGCTCCCTGTAAAGATCTGGCACGATGAATTTACTCGATCAGCGCCTTGATGATCTTGTCCGTGTCCACGTGCTCGTCGAACATGTTCTTCATCAGGTCGATCTTCTGGACGTTCTTGACACGGATGCGGCGCAGCAGGCTCTCCATGCGATCAACCAGCGTCGTGGTGTCGTCGGACGTCAGGATGACAGGCACGCCAAGTTCCTCGGCTCGACCCAACACCGGCGCGGGCGGGTGCAGGTTGCCCGAGAGCACGATGATGCGCATGCGCGCCTCGAGAGCGGCCATCTGGAGGTCGGTACGGTCGCCGCCCGTGATCACTGCGCGGTTGTGCTTCCGGCGGAAGACCTTGATCGCGCTGTCCGGAGCCATGGCGCCCACGACGATGTTCTCGACAGTCACGTCGAGGTTGTTCTTGCCTGCCAGCACCTCGCCGTTGAGGCCATCGGCGATCTCGCGGGCCGAGATGGTCTGCAGACCGCGGTTTCGAGGGATGACGCCAAGCACAGGGATGCCTTTCCTCTCGAAGTATGGCACGACCTTCTCCTTGACGAAGTTGATGCGCTCGGAACTCGTGTTGTTGAAGATGATGCCGAGAAGCTCGACCTCAGGCGCCTTGAGTTTCAGGTAAGTGGTGATCCGGTCCACGGTGTACTCGTCACAGTACTTGGAGACCAGAAGGATTTTGCTACCGGTGATCTTGGCGACTTCTGAGTCAGAGAGGCCGAGCACTGAGCTGCCGCTGACATCTCCGGCGCCTTCGAGCACCATGACGTCCTTGTTGGCGCTGGCCTGCTGGAAGGAACTCTTAAGCTTTGCCGGGAGTTGCTTGTCCTTACCCTCGAGCACGTCCTCGAGAAGCTGGTGTGTGAACAGGATGGGCGATACCTGGTCCAGGCTCTCGTCGAGGCCAAGCATCTTTTTCATGTTCACTGCGTCGTCGTCCACCAGCTCGCCGTTGTGGTCGACGATGATGTTGCCGACAGGCTTCATATAGCCCACCTTGAGTTCATTTTCCTTAAGCTTCATCGCCAGGGCCATGCACAGCGCACTTTTGCCCGAATATAGTTCGGTAGAGCTTACAAGTACAGATCGCATTTTATTCCCATCCATTTTTTGCGGGCCATGTGACGCAGCCCGCATACTGTTGGACTTACTAATGTCACTTAATCCTTATTAATGTTTAATCATTATAGATTTTTCCATCGAGCCCGCACGAATTTCATGGGCTTTTTCAACCCCAGAGCAACCCGATTACAGGGGTTATCCGCTCGATATGAGCGCCCGACGTTTGTCAGACAATGGTCGTGGAGATGACCATGAGCCCCACATCAGCCGGAATATTCAGCCTTATCAGGAAAAGCATATAATCATGAAACGCACCTGAAATCATTGGTCATTGTTATGGTCATGGTACGCACCACCTACTACGTCGAGAGCGACAGGCCGATCGACAAGGTCGCGAAGGATATCGCGGCTGAGCAGTCCACAGGCACATGGACCGATGTCCCCGCCGAGCGCGAGGTCCATCAGAAGCTCGGCGCCCATGTGATCAGCGCTGAGGGCAACACGGTTGTCATCGATTTCCCGGAGGAAATCTTCGAGCCGGACAACGTGCCGCAGATCCTCTCGGTAGTCGCAGGCAACCTCTACGGGCTCGGCGGGCTGAAGGCCTGCAAGCTCCTTGACGTCGACTTCGACCCGATCGCGAAGTATTATCCCGGCCCTGAGTTCGGCATCGAGGACGTCAGGAAGATGTTAAAAGTCTACGACCGGCCGCTTGTGGGCACGATCATCAAGCCCAAGGTGGGGCTCAGCCCGAAACGGACTGCAGAAGTGGCGGAGCAGGCGGCTCTCGGTGGCCTGGACCTGATCAAGGACGACGAAACGCTGACCGACCAGAAGTTCTGCCCGCTGGAGGAGCGACTGACCGCAGTCATGGATAAGCTCAACAAGGCGGAAGATAAGACGGGCAAGAAGACACTCTATGCGGTGAATGTGACCTGTGGCGCGGACCAGATCGTCGAGCGTGCCGAGCTGGCCGTCGACCTGGGGGCGAACACGATAATGGTCGACATCCTGACCGCCGGGTTCTCAGCCGTACAGGCGCTGGCGGACATAAAGATCGGCGTGCCCATCCACATCCACCGGACCATGCACGGTGCGCTGACCCGCGGCGCGTATGGCATTTCGATGCCGGTAATCGCGAAGCTGACCAGGATGTGCGGCGGCACCAACCTGCATATCGGTACCTACGCCGGCAAGATGGCGCACGACACCTGCGAGGTCGACGAGTCCCGGGACATCCTGCGCAAGCCCTGGAACGGCTTCAAGCGTGTCTGGCCCGTGGCCTCAGGCGGCCTGTATCCACAGAAGGTGCGTGCCAATCTGGAGTGCTACGGTATCGATGTCATCCTCCAGGCAGGCGGCGGCATCCACGGGCATCCTGATGGGACAACGGTCGGCGTCAAGGCCATGTTTCAGGCGGTGGAGGCCTGGCAGAAACACCAGACGCTCGAAGAGTATGCAAAGACTCACAAGGAACTGGCCGGCGCCCTGCAGAAGTGGGGCCCGTCCCAGTAATTTTTTCCTCTGTCTGCCAGGCCGACGACCGCCCTCACGCGCGTACGTTCGGTCAGCCTGAAAAACGACTCAATTTATAGTTAGTTGCATAACATATTAAACTTATTGTTCAAAAATTTTTTGATCCAATACCGTGCCGTGACAGTGCTATTTGCGTGCCGATAAAAAGTGGATGATATGAGGCCGTTCATCATGCTTCTTGAGATGATGAAAGTCTTTGAAACAGCTCTCTTTACTGGTTTCCAGATGAATTCAATCGGATTAAGCCTGGGCGAATACGGTGGCAAGTAAACCAATCGTATTCCCAGCAGGTCTGCGGTCTCGCGGACGATTTTCGCTTTATGACTGCTGAAATTATCGAGGACCACGAGTATCTTCCTCGCGGGGTTCTTTGATCGTATCTCCTGGAAGAACTCGCAAAAACTCGCTGCCTTGCTATTCTCCTTGATACTCATATATGAGACGCCGTTAACCGCGTAGAAGCCCAGCGTGTTAGCCCTGATCCTGGTCGTGTTCTTCACTATACAGGGACGGCCGAAACTCCACACTCTCACGTTGTTACTCGTGGTCTGAGGACTGGACTCGTCCAGAAACCCGACCACCCACTCCTCTGGAGACAACCCCAGTTCGTCGAGGTTTTTTTAAAATCTCCGAAGCATTAGCGGGCATACGATAATCCACCGGATAGGGCTTCCCGCAATTCATGTCCAACGAATGCAAGATCCTCGACACCTGACTAACATTGTAATCCACCCCATACCCGTCACTGATAAGGTCCCTGATCTCTTCCAACGTCCAATCATCACGCTGCACCAGCAAATACACGAGACTCTCTTTCTGCTCCGCAGACAATTTCGGAGGACGGCCACCGCCAAACCTGGGATAAAGACCGTCCGGACCATCCCGGTTCCATCGTCTCACCCACTCGTAGCCCACAGCTTTAACCACGCCCACTTTACCGCAGGCGTCTTCAATGCTAAAACCCGAGTACAAGTACTGGATAAAATGCAAACGGTTCAAAACACGAACATCCTTCTCCAACCCACGAATACGCTTAGACAACTCCCCAGATGAGAGGTGCTG
>JAEZKS010000020.1 GCA_023436075.1 Methanobacteriota archaeon | reverse complement strand
CACAGAGGATTTTTTAACAAAGCGGCTTACACGAGCCATATTTTTATAAGTCCTCTGTGCGTCCTCCGTGCCCTCCGTGTCCTCTGTGTTGAAGCTCGGAGCCCTCTCGCAAACCTCCGAGACCTCTATACTTTTTCATGACATACGGGATATTCTCGATCATGTCCGTGGCCGTAAGCCAGTAGCCCTTATCATCGTAAGCCATGTCCCCGGCCGCTCCGCTAGTGAATGCAGCTGCAGCCGCCGCCTCGAATGCGTCGTTCCGGCAGTAAAACGCGCCTGTGATGCCCGCCAGCACGTCGCCCGTGCCACCGACGGCCATGCCAGCGTTTCCCGTGCCGTTGAGCTTCGTGCGTTTGCCGTCCGAGATGATGCTCGGCATGGCCTTCAGCAGCGTGACCACATTTCGGGCCATTGAGAATTCCATAACTTTCTTCTCAAGCGCATCACCCGGACACTCTGAGCCACTGATGCGCTTGAACTCGCCACAATGCGGTGTAATTATCCCGCGCAGCGGCATGTCCGGCTGCAGGGCATCGGCATCGATCACGACCTTCGAGCAGAGCGATATCATCGAGGAGATTGCCCGCATCGTCACAGGGTCTCTGCCTGCTCCATTACCGATCACTACCGCATCGTGCTTCTCGATCAGCGGCGCCACGATCTCGACGTCTGCCTGGACGATCTTGTGTCGGTCTGACAGGGGCACGGTAATCAGGTTCGGCGAATAAGAAGCCACGATGTCCGCCGCCCGCTGTGGCGCGGCGACTGTGACCCATCCCGCGCCAGCCCGCAGCGCCGCCAATGCGGCGAGCGCCGCCGCTCCCGTGTACGGGCCGCCGCCAATCACGAGGACACGGCCGCATTCGCCCTTATGTGAACAGTCTCCCCGTGTCCTTATGTTTGCCAGGTCACCGGGCCCGACAAATGTCGAGGCCTTTTCAGGTATGCCAATGTCAGCCACCACACAGTTGAAGTGCTCCAGGCCGGGCTTGGGCGCGTGGAACGTGACAACCAGGTCCGGACGAACGCAGGTCTCGCAGATGCCTGTGTGACAATCCAGTCCGCTGGGCACGTCTACCGACACGACGGTCGCGCCGCTGGCGTTGATCAGCCCGATGGCCTCCCGGTCCAGGCCTCGAGGTGTCCCGCGGATCCCTGTCCCGAGTATAGCGTCCACGATCAGCGGGAAGTTCTGGAAAGCCACAGGGTGCAGTGCCTCCGGGGAACTCGCCTCTATGACATCGATGCCCATGTCGAACAGCTTCGCCAGATTCTCCGCCGCCGGCCCTTTCTTCACGTCGCCTGGCTTGCATAACAGCATGACTGTGACTCTGATACCATCGAGCGCCAGGTGTCGCGCCGCGACAAAGCCGTCTCCGCCATTGTTGCCCTTGCCGCAGATTACCAGTGTCCGGCGGGGGCTGTAACGGGCCATGGTCACATCGGCGACCGCCTTGCCAGCGTTCTCCATCATCACGCCATAGCTGACGCCGAAATAGTCGGCATTCGATTCCAGCGCTCTCATTTCCTCGACAGTAACAGACTTCATGCACCGGGCTCCTGCCATATACTCATGGATGTGCAAATAAATAATATTATGGCCACGGAGAGATCATGGCACGGAGCCGATGCCATTGCAGTGGTCACGCACGCACGCGAGGCCGCCTTTCTGCGCTCACTTCTGCCTACGGCCCTCTGACGCACTTGAAAACGATCAGCTTCTCGAAGGGCACTTTCTCTTCGCTGACTATCTCGACCGAAAAGCCATGACTCCGGTACATCGCAGCCACTTCGTCGACACCAGTCAGAGACGAGAACACGGTCAGCACGCGCCCGCACGGCGGGAGGATTGATCCTGCTTCCTCCAGAAACCTGGCGATGACCTCTCGTCCGGTCGGCCCGCCGTCGAAGGCGCGATTCAGCCAGTTCGGAAGCCTTTCGTCTTCTGCCGTGGGCAGGTACGGGGGGTTGAAGATAACCAGGTCGAATGGCCCGCATAGGCCCTTGAAGAGATCGGTCCGCACGACGCTGACGCCGTTCAGACGGGCATTCGCGCAGGCAAGCGGACTGATGTCTGTGGCTGTGACGTCAGCGATGTCCTTGAGAAACAGTGATACGATGCCCGATCCGGTCCCGACTTCCAGCACTTTCTCTCCTGGCTTCACCTCGTCCAGCGCCGCCTCAACCAGCAGGAACGAGTCCTCGCCCGGATCGTAGACGCCGTCAAGCAGCTCGAACTCCTTATCCCTGTAAATTCGGGTCACCATGTGCCATTACCTTCCCGATGGCATCCGCGAGATACGCAAATTCCTCCGGCGAAACCTGCTCGGCACGCCGGTCGAGCAGTTCCTGCGGCAGCGCTGATACTGCTTTTTTCGCATCCATCAGGCCCATCATGTGAGCATTCTTGAGTATAGCATTCCGCAGTTGCTTTCGCCGGCCGGCAAAGGCGGCCGTGACCAGCTTCATGAAGAGCTGCTCGTCCCCGACCCGGTAAGCCGGAGGCCGCGGCGTCAGCTTCACGACCGCGGACTCGACCTGTGGCGGCGGCACAAAAGCTCCCCTCGACACAGTGAATAGTACCTGCACGTCCGCATAGTGCTGCACTGTCACCGAAAGCCGCGAATAGTCCGGCGTGCCGACCTTCGCCACCATCCGGCTCGCGAACTCTTTCTGGTACATGAGGATGGCCACCTTGAACGGGCATTGCAATAGTTTAAATGTGACGTCTGAGGAAATGGAGTAAGGCAGGTTTGCGACCGCTTTGTCGAACCTGGGAAAATCAACCTTCAGCGCGTTGCCGCGGATCACATTAACGTTCGTTCCCGCGAAATCGGCTGTCAGCTTTTCTGCGAAGCGAGAGTCCATCTCGATAGCGTAAACCTGTTTTGCGCGCTCCGAAAGCAGCCCGGTCAAATTTCCAGGACCGGCGCCGATTTCGAGCACAGTCTCGTCATTGCGGATGTCGGCGGCCGCAACGATCCTTCCGAGGACGTTGCGGTCGACTAAAAAGTGCTGGTCTTTTCGCTTGTCAGGCGCAAGGTCCACGCCGTTAGAGTGGGCCATTATTTTGCGAACAACCTGTACTTGATCGTCTCGTCCTTGATCTCTTCCTCGATCCGCTTGGCGATCAGCTTTTCGGGGTGATGCAGGCCTTTCACTCTCTCCTCGATGTCGTGGAAGCCCTTGAACTTGCCCTTCTTCCGTTCGTCGATGAGCGCCCACATCATCTTCTTGCCGATGCCCGGCAATAGTTCGAGCATGTGGAGGCGCGTGGTGATAGGCTGCGCGTTGTTGTAGAACTCGACGTACTTAGCCTCATTCTCTTTGACGATCTTCTCGATGATGACGGGTAGCTCGATCTCCGCCGTGTGGGTCAGCTCATCGTATTTTAGCCGCCGCTCCACGTGCTTGACGATGTCCCGCTCTCCCTTGCCCACGAAGACCCTGCTCTCGATCTCTACCCGCTCGCCTTCCTTGATACTCAGCTCTAACAGTATGAAATAGTCGGCGCCGAGCGCCTGGGCCAGTGGCTTGCGCAGGTGGATCGGCCGCGTGTCCTCCGCGTGGCCGGTCGGCAAGTAATCGAGAATATAAGCGTATTGTTCCTTGATCTCAGTGGTATGGGGCATGGTCGTCGTCATCGAGAGTTCACCCTATCATTGGTACTTATTGCCTTAATATAAAATAAAGTATTGCCTAGATATATTTTGCTACTATATCCAGGATGGTCTTAAGCTCGGCATCGTTCAGGGTGAACCGCTCTTTAGCGTAAATGGACCGCAGCTCATCCTTCGTTTTGGGGCAGAGGCTGGCGATCTTTGCTGCGATGTCGAGCTTCATCTTCTCAAGGGTAAGAAGCTCGTTGACCATCTCCCGGGACTTCTTGCCGTCGGTCCTGGAGAACGCATTCGCGTGCTCCACCGCGCGCCGCTGCTCATAGCGCAGTTCGACGCCCGCCTTTTCCCGCTCGTCCCGGATGTCGTTGAGGACGTCCCGGACTTCGGGGAGTGTCAACAGTTCTTCGCTTATTACCTTCTTGATAATCATTGTCTATCCCTGCTGCTCACTCGTTCTTCTGCGGCTTCAGGTGCTT
>JAEZKS010000185.1 GCA_023436075.1 Methanobacteriota archaeon | reverse complement strand
GGCAAACCCTCACCACCGAGTATCATGTTTGCCCTGCCCGCATCGCCTACGTGATGGATGAGATCAGGTATGCCTATCAGTTGTATACGCCGGATCTGAAGCATTCAGAAAATATTAAAAAATCTATTTATTTTTATTTTCGAGGGGAAAATCTACCCTGCCATCCGACGATTCGGTTGAGTCAGCTATTGGAGCACGATCGAGAGCAGCATCAACGCCTCGATGAGCTAAAAGTTCTATCTCCTCGAAAATTTCGGCGCACGAATCACTCATTCGAGCAATGTAACACTTCTCACCCATCTTGCCGTGTTCTATACGAAGTGCCCCGGTTTCGGCCAGACTATGAACCTCTCGCTTAACCATCCTTGGAGGCATATGCAACCGAGTTGCGATCGTTGATAATAACGTTCCCTCGTTCCTTGAAACAAAGAGCAAGATTTCACGCTGCACTTCAGCACGCTCTGCACCAATATCGATGACCATATAAGATCTCCGCACCTTATTATAAATTCATCTTGACTATTATATATTGCTGCTTCCACATAAACAATTTTATTTTGATAAACAATTAATTATATACTTAATCCATTAACTGATAGCCCATGTCTACAGTCGAGGCAGCTACAGTAACTGCCTTCTCTATCGGATGGCGGAGCATCCGATAGATGCCCCATTCAGAGAACTTGCGATTATGAGCCAACACCATCTTGGATAATTGGACACCGTTGTCCCGTATCAGAACGCACTCTCCTATTTGAATAGTCGCAAGAGCTCGGTTCCTAAGACAAAGAGACAAATTAATATCAGGATTGCTATGGTCAATACCCATGCGCCGCCTATGTCAGGGAATCCTTCCGGAGAGAGCTTATAAAGCGCTGCGGTCAGGAAGATTATTGAAATTACCATAAATATGAACGGGAAGAATTCCCGACCATTCCTTCTGAAGCTCAATAAGCTCTTCTCGCGGAATGCCGGCACGTCAAGGACATCTTCGCCCATAGTCTCGATGCTCCACTGGGAAACCTTAGACTCGAGATACTGCAGCTGGATGTTATCCCGCCGGATCATGTACCAGAGACCGAACGAGAACATGAAACCAATCCCGAGTATCGTTGCCATCAATGTAGGGTGGAAACTATTGATTATCCCTGCGACTATAACGGTTATTAACAGGGCGCCCACTGCGATCAACGCTCCGATCTTCTTCCACGCGAGCTCGTTCTCATAGTTGCGCATGTCCGTGTAGCACTTCAGCACGTACTTTGCGTGCTCCTTTGCATCGTCAGCCATAAGCCCCACCTCGTCAATCAAATGGGTTTCTTTAGCGTGATATAAATCCTTCCCTGGGTGTCATAAGAAGCGTATAAGCCTTCGATTAAAGCTTGAAGAATCACTGCTGGAAGTTAAACGCCTCGTTTAAAGTTAAACCGAGGAGCTAATAAATAGACCGTGGAACAAAGCGATCGGCGCCCGTTGCGACCATAAACACGCCACACCCTAACCTATGAACGTGCGAGGGCACGATATGCATATTGTTAAGACTTAACCAACATCTATTTATGTTAAGTCTTAACAATGATAACATGTGACCTTCGACCGAAAAGCCTACCAGCGCAGGTATATGAAAGAGTACATGCGGAAGCGGCGGGCCGAAGAGATGACTGATAGTACGCCAGAGATGCCCGACGAGTGCCGGGGCTGCGATATCTTCTGCAAGTATTGCGACGGCCCCGCGCGGTCGATTGTTTATCGTTGCCGGCTGGAAGTGGTCCCGCCCCAGACCGAGAAAGAGCAGAACATCCATGGCAAGGCGAGATACGAGAGACTGACGCCGATTTTTGTACCCGATGACACTGCCGGTATTGTTAATAAAATACGAGAAATCACGGGGGAACCGGCAGAATTAATTATGAATCGTCTCGCATACGCCGAATTGAAAACCCTTCGTAAGAAATAAGGGTTAGTTCTTCTTTATCCAGTCGCGGATCGCCTTACCAACCACCCTACCACAAAGGCCGCGACGGGCACGTAAAAGAAAAATTATTTTCCGAGCGGGACCCTCTCGACTGTGACCTTGATGTAATCCCCTTTCTTCAACTTCTCTTTGTCCCAAGTGTCTTTATCGATTTTGATCCGTCGCTGTGCGTCGTCGGTTATTTTCGTAATGAATGTGTCAGACATTGTCTGACCTCCTTGACCTATCTTATCAAGCGTAACCTATTTAAACGTATCTAACAAAATAGGTTAACTGACCTATTTAGGTTTGATAGGAGTTGTAGTGTATGTTCAGCAATACTACGTACGAAATCGTAAACGTCGACGGCCACCAAGTCGTCCGCAGCGAATCATCGAACAGCCGCACTATCATCGACACCGACACGCGCACCGGCGCCGTCAGCGTCAGCAGGAGGGCCTAAGCATGGTCGAACGTGCGATCTACGCGATCATGGAATCCACCTGCCCCCACTGCGACAGGGTACTGCCCGTTGAAGTCCGCATCCGGGGCGACATGATAAGCCGGGGCTTCCTGTTGGAAGCCAGCGGCAGCGGCTACGTAGATACAAAGTGGCCGATCGTTGAAGTCGAACTCGAATACGACATGCGTGTGCTCCTCGAAGAGATCGACCTCTTCAAAGAACAGGTCGTGTACTGGGGGAAGCTCGACGCGGCAGAACGTGAGGGCGGCGAGGAAGCAAAGATGAAGATCGTCAAAGAGCACAAGGACCTGATCAAACGGCTCCGGGCTCACGATGCGGCGAAGGAGCAGGAGGCCGAACAATGACGGAGCGTAAAGATGTCAGTTACCTGAACAGTATCGACTGCCCGCGCTGCGGGCGACAGGTGCCCGTCGAGATCAGCCTCGGCGGCTATTACGAGGAGTTCATGACTGTGCTCGGCGGCGGTTATGAAAGTGATCCCTGGCCGACGATCGACATTAGTCTGAGCATCGATGAAGGCAGGATCGTCCAGCGTGTCGAGAAGAAGAAAGAGGAAGGTCTTGCGGTGGTCCTCAGCCCGTATCAGGCACAAATTCTCGATAGCATCCGACACTCGGATGGCTATGGATGCTCGGGAGATTCTGAGATACTCGGGACAGCACTGAATATGCTGAGAGATTCAATCAGAGACAGAGAGATGGACGAGCCGTCATCCGTAGAGGTGAAAGAATGAAGACCGTCATCAAATGCCCCTGTTGCGACCGAGATCTTGAACTCGACGCTTCGGCCGTCGAGATATTAGGGTTGAAAGACGGCGAATTCGATTTCAGGGAAGAGGTCCGGGTCAACTCGCTGACGCCCGCAAAGGAGGAGTGAACCATGATCATCATCGTCAACTGCCCTCACGGTCGAACCAATGCATACCGCACCGACATCAAGCAGAAGCCGCTCGTCAAGCCCGTTCCAGACGGGAAACTCCAAGATGTAATCGGCATCACGATCGGAGCACCACAAAGCATCTCTGTCGAGGATGCGGAACAAGCCCGGGCAGCAGGCGAGGCGGTACTCGTGCTCAAGAGCGAACAGCACTGATCGCAATTATTCCCTCCCCATAAAAACGATTTTTTTTATTCCAAAAGCCCTAATTTTTAAGTATGCCGTCATCATCCAAAGCTAAAGTGCCACGGAAGATCCCGCGTGCGGTCTATAACGAGATGGGGGAAACCGCACGGTGGGCCGTCGATATCGCGGTAAGCCAGGGCCTCGCCATCATAGTTGATAGAGTCAAGAAAGAAGACACCTGCAGAACGACCACAACGACCCCGGCCACAACGGAAGAACCATATCCAATCACGGAGCAGAGACTCAAGGCGCTGAGCCCGATAGAGCGGAAGGCTTTCGAGTGGGGCTTCAAGCACAGTATCGCGGTGCTCGTCAAAGAGGCGAGCCCATGTCCACCTACAAAGGAGCAGCCATATCCGATCACGGAGCGCAGGCTAAAGGCGCTCACCAAGGCGGAGCAAGAGATTTTCGACTGGGGGTTCAAGACTGGCTGCAAAGCTCATCGAGAAGGACGCGCCTTTGAACGCGCCGACCAAAGAGAAGCCATATCCGATCACCGAGAAGGACTTGAAGTTTCTCACTCCGGGCGAACAAAAAATATGCGAGTGGGCATTCAAAGAGGGCCTTGCGAAGCTCATTAAGGAGAAATAACCACGGCTTTGCGGTTCGATAAATAGCTAACCGGTTACATATAAACCGCTTGATCTCAATACTCTGATCTTCGAGGCGTGGAAACAGGGCTTCAGCCAATCCGGCTGAATACCCCCGAGATAGACAATTGTTTGGCATATTTCCGCTGAACGAAAAATAATATAAACAGGCTCGACGCTTGCCCAAATAGTGCACCGAACGGGACTCGAACCCGTGTATTCAGCTTGGAAGGCTGATATCATAACCGCTAGACCATCGGTGCGTGTTGCTGACTCATGACAGGCATTGAACACCTGTAAGATGCGGGATTTACTCTCTCGTACAAAGTATTAATATTTTCGGATGACAAACTATTGCTGCCATGCCGTCCTCTGAATTTTCCGCGATCAAGGCCCGCATCGGCGACGTCGCCGCGTTCTATGGTATCGAGGTCGTAGGGTATCTTAAGCTCGACCGGAGGGCAGTCATCCCAGAGAAGGACATCGATTTATTAAAAGGCGTCCGCCATGCTGATGGCCACGTCGATACCGAGAACGTCCTGGACCCCGCTCAGGTCATGCCCGGGGCAAAGGCGATGGTCATTCTAGGCAAGCGACTAAACGATGATCGCCATGATGTCTATTATCGTGTCTCCGACCGGTACACGGCCTCTGTCGAGATGATGCTCCTCGACATGGCATCCGTCTGTGTCGCCGGACTGCTGACTAACGAGGGCTACCGGGCACAGGAGTATACTTCATATTATAACAAGGTCTGGGCGGTCCTGGCCGGGCTGGGCTGGATCGGCAAGTCCCGCATGTTCGTCTCCAGAGACCACGGCCCCCGGCTGCGCCTGAAGGCCGTGATCACCGACGCCGACATAGGCGAGCGGCACGAGGTCATGCCGGACGAGACCTGCGGGGATTGCAAAGAGTGCATAGAGGCATGTCCGGTCGGGGCAATAGCGGAGACAGGCGTGGACCGCAAGAAATGCGGGGCCTGCAAACTCAACCACAGGGCTGCATCGCATAACGCCCGGTCGTACTGCACCTGCTGTACGTATGCCTGTCCGATCGGGAAGAATCTCTGATAATAAAATGCGGTTCATCGTTGTTTCAGCATGCGTAGACGATCTCCTCGCCAAGGGCGCCAAGGACGTCAAGCACGCCAAGACGATTATTAGTAAGATATATCGTGGAATTAGACTATTTACTTTTTAGCGTTCCTCTGCCCTTAGGGATTAATGGACATAATTTCTCGGTTAAGCCCATCTTTAATAAGCTCTGAATTAAAATTGATTAGATAGCCGAGTCTTTTATTACTTAACTTCAGGTATGTCCTGATTTGCTTAAAATGGACAGGCGATAATTTCTCAACCGTTTTAATTTCTATTATCACTTCGTTTTCGACTAACAGATCCAATCGGTATGAGTCCTCCACAACCTTTCCATCGAGTACCACTGGTAAATAGACTTCTGATTGAACGTTCATTCCTCGCTTGACCAGTTCATTGAAAAGCGCTGTCTGGTAGAAGTGTTCAAGTAGTCCGGGGCCCCATTTGTCGTGAACTTTGAAAGCAGCGTCTACCACTTCTGCACCAATCTTATCCACATATTCAGGTGGCTCGCTATATTGAGTTTTGTCTGGCATGATTTATCAATTACTAATATGCATTATCACGTAAATAAGTTTGCTATAAATGGATAATAAATATATAAAAACGTCTTGGCGAACTTGAAGTCCTTGGCGTGCTTGGCGCGAAGATCGTACGACCGGATGAATAGAAACGGCATGCTACGAAAGCGCATATAAAAAGTTAAAAAGCTTAAAACCCGCAGGCCAGTTCGAGCGGACACCCGCCGCCGCATAGCGGGAATTGTATGCACTTGAAGCATTTCTCGTTCGCAAGCCTGTGCTCACGGAGCTTCTTCGCCAGATCGGTCTCCCATATATCGTGAAGCTCGTCTTTCAGCGCGTTGCCCATGGGCTTGAAGTACGACTGACATGGGATGACGCTGCCGTCCGGCTCCACTGCCAGCGTGATCCGGGCTGCCGAGCAGGCCTTCACGCCCAGCCCCATCTCCACGGGGTTCAGCTTGTGGTATTTGGTCGGCGTGTACCAGATGAATTCCATGCCGAGTTCGGTGGCTTTCTGGATGATCTGCGGTAGCAGCACTTTGAGCTCTTCGTAAGTGATGCCTTCTGCTTCGGTGCCCCGGCCGGCACGGATCATCGCGTTCATGCCGAAGCGTCTGATGCCAAGGCTGTGGATGAATGGCAGCATCTCCACAATGGACTCTTTGTTGGCCGGCGTGATGGTCGTGTTCGTGGTCGTGTAGATCGCCCCGACCACGTTTCTGATGCCGGCCACCGTCTCGTCGAACGTTTCGGACTGGCACATGGCGTTGTGAATCTTAGGGTCGTAGGACTCGATAGTGACCTGCACGTAGTCGAGCCCTGCCTTTTCGAGCGATGCCACGCGTTCTTTGGTAAGCAGCCGGCCGTTGGTGATCAGGCCGGTGACGATGCCTTTCTGTTCAGCATAGTCGATCAGCTCCTCGAGGTCGTCACGCATCAGGGATTCGCCGCCGGTGAACACGATGTTCGGCACCTCGAACGTATAGGCCTTGTCGATTACCGCCTTCCATTCGTCCGTACTGAGCTCTTTGGTCTTCCTGGGGCCTCCGGCGTAACAGTGGCCGCAGTTATTGTTGCAGCGGTATGTGAGCGCGAGGTCGATGCGGAGCGGGGCCTTCAGTGCACTGTAGTCGGGCACCCGGACCTCGACGTTGAAGGTCGTGAACGGGCAGGTATTGCCGGCGACTATGCCCCAGATGGAGTTCATCAGGCGGTCGTAGTCCTCCCGTGCTTTCTTCCGGCTGACCTTATACTTCGTCATTATGCGGAGCACGACGTTTTCCCGGACGCTGCCGACGAGCGGCTTTTTCGTGGTATATCGCAGGTAGTTTTTCACGTAGTCAGTGCCGATCCGGTCCAGGTACAGCACCTGGGACGCGTTGATGACCAGCAGCCCGGTGCCGTCCTTCTCCTCCCGCAGGTGGAGCTTCATGTCGTTGATCCTGGCTGTCTTCATGTGCATCCTCCCCCTCCCCCGGCGCAGGCGCAGGCGCACGCACAGGACACGCAGGCGCACGCGCACGAAACACAGGCGCAAGACGTGCCGCCTGAGGGCGCATTGGCGGTCGCAGCCGGCGGCGCGTTGGCCGCATTGCGAACGCCGAGGAACGACTCGACGCCGGCGACGACGCCCGCCGATGCCTTCTCGACGGAGCCCGTGAAGTTCTTCGCAAAACTCTCCACGCTCGAAGTGGTCTGATTCGTCTGCGGCGTCCCGGTCGTCGGCTGACTGGTCGTCGGCTGGCCGGTCATGCCGTGGGGAAAGCCGAAGTAGTACGGGAACCACCAGTAGTGCGGCGGCACCATGACCGTGTTCCAGCCCGGCGACCGCAGCGCGTCCTCAGTCTTGCTGGCGAACTTTTCGTCAGCCATGAGCCAGAACATGTTCGTGTCGTACTTCTGCAGCTTCAGCTCGGGCGTATCGACCGCCTGCACGTCCTTCCAGGCGTCGTCGATCTTCTGACGGTAGAAAGCCTCTGTCTCCTTGCGGCTGTAGGCCCGGGTCTTGTCGACGACCCGCTGCGCCAGTGTCTTGAAGCATGCCAGCAGCCTGTCCTCGTCGAGAGTATCGCCCTTGATCGCGTCGGCGAACAGGGCCTCGTAGTAGTTCAGGTCCTTTCTGGCCATGAGCTGCAGCTTGAGCGGCTCGGTCGAGATCAGCTTGACGTTGCCCTTTTTCATCATGCCGAACATGATCATCGTGAGGATGCGCCGTGGGTCATCCCGTAGCAACATGGCGGCTTCCACCGGGTCCAGGCTCTGGTTCACGCCCATGCCGCTCATGCCCAGTACCGGCGAGGAATAGCCACTGCGTCGGCCGGCCATGATGGAAATGACGATTATGAAGGCGATAAACCCAAAGATGAAAAGTGGCAAGCAGCAGGCCATGATACTTCCCGTTATGGCCATACCGGGAAAGACCTGCTGTCCATCAGTCGGGACACCCTTCGAGGTCACGGCACCCGGGGCCATGTATGCATCTGGGAAGCTGACGGCGGTGTCGAAGTGCTCGTCTGGCGAAAGATAGCTGCTGTTAAAGAAGACTATCGTGTAGCCGTTTTCTGTACCGATGCCTGAGTACTGTCGGCTCCCTGTGAAAACCTCGCTTGTGTTAATCTGGCCGGGCAGGACGTATTTCACCATTGTGTCCCGAATATCCATTGTCCACCATGGCGGCGTGAATTCTACAATGTCGTAGTCTTGCTTGTCTGACTTGTAGACGAAACCAGGCAGCGTCGATTCGATGATGAGGTTAACGTGCTGGCCTGGCTGCAGGTTCCAGCCCTGAGTCTTGATCTGATCCCCGTCGATGTGGAAGTTATGGCTGTTGCCATCGCTGTCAACGACTTTTGTGATCTGCATGTTACGTATGGTCGCCGGTATCCAGACCTCGTTCCACGGGTCGCTGTTACTGTTGATCCTCGCATCAACCTGATAGATCATGTACACGTCGCTGGTGCTGTTGTCGATGACCAGGGTAACGTGCTGGCTGTTTACCTGCCATCCATAGGTCTCCGCCTGTGCCGTGCCAGCCATGGCGGCAAACACGACCAATGCCAGCACTGCCACGAACAGGACTTTCTCACCGGTAAACACGGAAAATGCCTTCATTATAGCTCCTGCGACCTGAGGTCGTCCGCCCTGACGTTGGTCAACTCTACGGGCGCGCCGCAGTTCGGGCACCGGGTCATGTTGACGTCGAGAGGCGTGCCACAGTACTTGCAGCGTATCTTGACGTCCAGCGGGAATACGTAGGTCTTCACGCCCGAGTACTTCGTGGCGTCGAGGTTGATGCTGCAAAGGCCTTCTTTCGCCAGGTGATCCAGGACGCGTTCAGCGTCATCATTGCTGAAACCCACGGAGACCAGGTCGGTGACCGTGACGAAGCCATTCCTCTTCTTCGATACAGCCACCACCTGACGCTCCATGTTGTGCGCCCGTGCCGCGGCCATCTTCTCTTCGGCCGTGCTGGAATAGACCAGGTAGGCGCAGAACCCGGCAGCAGCGAGCATAGCAAGTCCGACGAGGCCGGTCGCAATGAACCACGTTGCGCCTGCGATCAGTGCCATGAGCGTGATGAACCAGACTGGCAGGCTGAGCAGAACAATAACGACTGCGATGATGATTAGCAAAGTATCCCGGGTCTTCACGATGATAGAATAGGCGCTCGCGAGTATAGATATTTTATTGTTTTCGGGAAGGCGGGCGGCTGCTCGCGCGCGCATCAAGGGACCAGGGCCGGGAACAATATGGCAGCCAGAGCCGTACAGACCAGCGCTACAGCCGCAACGAGGGCATTGTCGTATTTGCCGGCATACGCTTCCGCGGCCATGCCGCCTGCGGCTCCCGCGATGGCCACAGGCCCGGCGACCAGGCAACCGGCGACTGTCGCTACGGCAAATCCTGCGAGCGAGCCCGCCCATGTCTTCCTGGAGAAAGGCAGCTTCGGCCCCTGTGTTGCCCGGCCAGTCAGCGCAGCGACTCCGTCGCCGATAGTCATCACGATGATGGCCACGTAGCATGCGAGGGGCATGAAGACCAGAGATAAAGCAAGCAGAGCCACGATCGACAGCAGGTATGCCAGCGGCTCGTATGCTACGCCGCCCAACTCGTGGTCGCGGTAGAGATGCCGGAAAAATCCGGGCGCAACCTGGTGCTTCAGATGCTCAAAAATGATAAAAAGAGTTGTACCAAGCACAGCGAGCACGAGTGCGAGGTACTGGTTGTACAGGGCGAGGGGCACGAAGAGCACCCCTCCGATATGGATAAGCTTGCGCAGTGAGGCGATCTGTGACAACCTCACCACAGCTTGACGCCTCTGATGGTGCAGCCGCTTTTCACGACTTTACCCACGATCTGTCCGTCAGTCATCTTCACGATGGGTCCGGCATCCTCTTTGGCGCAGATGATCACGTAGCCCATGCCCATGTTGAAGGTCCGGTACATCTCTTTGTCTTCGATGTTGCCCTTTTCCTGGATGAAGGTGAAGACGTCCGGCACGGGCAGTGGGTCGGTGAACTCGAAGCCAAGAGGCGTGATGCGGCGTAGGTTGTACAGACCGCCGCCGGTAATGTGAGCCATGCCGTGGACGTTGAACCGCCGGCAGAGGCCCGGCACCTCGGCATATATCCGCGTAGGCTTGAGCAACTCCGCGCCGATGGTAGTCTTTTTGTTAGCAGGGAACTTGTCCGCGTACTTCAGCCCGGCCTTCTCGATGACCTTTCGTACTAGGGTGTAGCCGTTCGAGTGGACGCCATTCGATGGCAGGCCGACGATCACGTCGCCCGTCTTGATCTCGGCGCCGGAGATGACACGGTCTTTCTGGACTACGCCCACGGCCGTGCCTGCGAGGTCGAAGCCCTTGATGATGTCGGGCAACGCCGCCGTCTCGCCTCCGACAATAGAGATGTTAGCCTGGCGGGCGCCCTCGTTGAGGCCGACCATCAGCTCGCGGACGAGCCGGTCGTTCGGCTTCTCCAGCGAAATGTAGTCCACGAAGGCCAGCGGCTCGACGCCGAGCACATAGAGATCGTTCACGTTCATGGCAACGCAGTCGATGCCCACAGTGTCCCACTTCTCCATGGCGTCGGCGATGAGCAGCTTGGTGCCCACGCCATCCGTCGTGATCGCCAGCGCGAAGTAGCCCATGTCGATCAGGCCAGCATAGTGTCCCTCACCGCCCAGCGGCGCCCCGAAGCCCTCCCGCTTGAAGGTGAGGCCCTTCGCGATGATGCCGGACTTGATGTAGTCGAGCTTGCCGATGTCCACGCCGGAGCCGGCATAGGTCATGTGCTCGCCGGATGCTTTTTTCTTCTTCCCCTGCATGATCGAGAATTGCTTGGTATCATAGATAAAAGTTCTCCCGCGCCATCTGCGCTCGTGTCGTTTTTACCAGATTCCCCGTGCTTTGTGTGTTGGGGGTTGTGTATCGTGGGTTTAAGGGGGTGGACTAAAGTAAGGTATTCGTGTGAGGGCGGCGGTTCGCTCTTATGGGTTTAAGTATGAGAGAACCGTTTTCGCCCTCTGTCGTCGATGTTAGGTTTGTGGGTTTAAAGTCTTTGTCAAGGTTGTTCGAGCAACTTTTAGATTTTCCCAGGGCTTCGATGTTCTTCCTTTTGCTCGTGCGGTGTGCCGTGTCTAATTTGAGCATGGAGCGTGTGTGTGACATGGTGTTCGAGAGTAGTGACCGGTTTTTCTACTATCTTGGAGGTGTAAGCGTGGATCAGTTCACTATGGTTAGTAATATGCTGCTGCGGCGTGCCTTCAAGCTGTGGTGGCGTGATCATAGGAACCATCGCAGCGTGTTCCTTGCGATAGACAAGACTGACCTGGCCTTCGATGGCAAGGTGTCGGAGTATGTGCATTACACGGTGAAGAAACGGGGCATGAAGTTAAACAAGGTCAGCGTGGTCAGGTATGCCACCATCTGTCTGGTACTCCACGGGTTCCGGCTCACACTGGCGATCACTCCGGTCAAGAAGAAAGAAGGGCTGGAAACAGTGGTGGAAAGACTTGTAAGAGAGATACCCCCGGAACTCCGGGTAAGGGCGGTGCTCATGGATAAAGAGTTCTACCAGGCAAGAGTACTGCGAACGATAGATGAACACAGACTGAAATACGTGGTGCCAGTCAAACAATACCCGGAGATGGACCTCTATTATCATATTGCAGAGCTCACCGACGTTTGGCGATTCAAGTACACGATCAAACGGGACAAGACCGATAGTTACACGATCAACGTGTACCTAAAGGAGGAAGGCTTGTTGTACGTCGGTTTCGCGAGCAACATAGACATGGAAACATTGGACTTTTTCACGCTGGTACAGGCGTATAGGCGACGGTGGAATCAGGAGATCGGGTACAAGGAGTGCCAGGACTTCCGGGTAAAAACAAGAACGAGGAATCACGGCTACCGCGTACTATCCTATGCGGTCAGCCACATCATGGCAGGCCTGTACAACCTAGCCAGGAGAAAAAACAAGACGCCTATCACCCTGGACGAGATGAAAGACATCTTCATTCTACTGTTAACCACTGAACACGGCACACGACGACTGACAAAACACCTAACAATCGTCTACTAGACAACCAACGGATAGCGAAAGCTATCGATAAAAACACGAATCCCGCCCCGGGGGGGGGGGGGGGGGGGGGGGGGGGGGGGGGGGGGGGGGGGGGGGGGGGGGGGGGGGGGGGGGGGGGGGGGGGCGGGGGGGGGGGGGGGGG
>JAEZKS010000150.1 GCA_023436075.1 Methanobacteriota archaeon | reverse complement strand
CCGACGAAACCCATCAGTATGGTCATGATTACCATGGCGCCTGCGTTGTGTCCGGTCAAGCCCATTAGTAGCGCTGCCAGTGCGATGGCTGTGGCACCGAGCAGGGACGCTGCCTCGCCTAGCAGCGATACGCCGCCGTCCGTACCGGGAGGCACGGGCTGGAGCGTAGTGATCATCCGGGGCCGGCCCCGGTAGGTGCTGCCGATCTCGCTGGCGAGCGTGTCCGCCGTCGCCATGGCCATGGAACACAGGAAGCCGATCAGGTAGATGGACCTGTCGACAGTGCCGAAGTAGGGGATGCTGGCGCTGCCGACCACGCCGTAGAGCACCACGAAGATCAGTGGCACGAAACAGTTGCCGAATACGTTCTTGTAGCCCCGCGATCCTTTGTTGGCCTCGGCGGCGCCCATCTTGCTCTTGTAGGCGTACTTGTACTTGGTGAAGATCGCCCCGAGAAACAGGAACACGAGGATGAGCGCGAACCATTTGAACCCCTCCATCTTCGAGCCTTCTCCGAACACTATCATGAACAGCCCGAGCAGCACGCCGCTCAGCGCGCCGGAGAGATCGACGGCGTTCAGCTTGTAGGAAAAGATGCCGATGGCGAACGGAATGGCCACTGCGACGGCGAGCTGGGCGGGGTCCGGCACGGAAGTTTAGTTGAACGCCGAGAACAGCCACAGGGCCATGCCGGCGCCGAGAGGCACGGCCACATCGTCCTCGTCCACGATCGTGTACAGCAGCGCGCCGGTGACCGTGCCGATGACCGCCAGGAAGAACATGAAATACATGGGGTCGGCACCCGCAGGGATGGAATAGTTGCCGTTCACGATGCCCCAGGCCCCGAAGAGGAACGCAAACGTGGAGCCCATGACAAGCAGCGTGATGCTCCAGAGCACGTCGCGATCGCCGCGAGCCAGCAGGTTCACGATGGACGCGGAGCCCTCACCGAAGGCTACCGCGCCTATGACGGCTGCCAGCAGATACACCGGGAAGTCAAGGGCGACGACAAGTACGGCCAGCACGAGCAGCGCCCCGCAGAACTTCAGCGGGCCGAGCAGCAGGCCGGCTTCGAGGTCCTTCTCGGAAGCCATGGCCTTGAACGGGGGAGAGTCCTTTGGCATATATATGATGCCGAGCATGCCAAACAATATGCCAAAGACGATGAGCCACTCAGGTACGAATGGGAACAGCAGCGCCAGCAGCCCCAGCGAGATGTAGGCGGACTGTCGCTTGATCTGGTAGCCGATCGTCTGCCCGGCATACCCACCCGTCCCGAAATTCATGTTTTCACTGTAATTAGCGGATACACAAAATACTTTACTCTATGAGCGCATTATCATGAACCATGCTCGTGAGACAGTTAGCTTACGGCGTCTACGAGAGGTCCATGATGAAAGGCATCTCGGGCGAGCCTGTGCCGGGATGCATTGCGCTGGTCATATCCGACGCCGACCTGATGGACGAAAAGTCCGTCGCCAAGCTGACCGATCTCGCAGGCTGGTGCGCGGGCCTGCGCATCGAGGAGATCTCCATATACGTGAGCATCACCGATGACAGCAGCGTCGGCCGGTTGACCGGGTGTATCAGGGGCGTCTTCGAGGGGTCTGACTTTCCAGCCCACATCGTATCCCCGGGCGCTGCCATCGAGCTGAATGGCGACGGCCCATGCAGGGTCAATGTCTCCATCGGTTATGGAGGCAAGCACGAGCTGACGACCGCGCTGCGCGAGATCATGCGGAAAGTAAAGAATGACGAGATAAGGCCGGAGGATATCGACGAGGCTGCAGTCGAGTCTCACCTGATCTTCCGGACCGAGCCGGACCTCTTCATCCGGACTGGCGAAGAGCGGCTGAGCGATTTCCTGATCTGGCAATCGGTCTATTCGGAACTCTACTTCACCGACGTCAACTGGGAGGACTTCCGCAAGATCGACCTGCTCAGGGCAGTGAGAGACTACCAGTATCGGCAGCGAAGGTTCGGTAAATAGTGATGTCGCCGGAGGCCCGTTTCTTCTTATGATCGCCGAAGCCGATGTCAGGTTCCCGGACATACCATTCAGGAAGACCGCCTTGCTCATCCTGATCGGGCTCGTCCTGTACTTCGGCTACCTGTACCTGGTCGGCTTCAGCACCGTGGAAGAGCAGATCGCCCGTGTCAACCCCTGGCTCGTGGCGCTGGCGATACTGGTTTCGCTGTGCGGCAACGTCTTTCATACGGCTGGCTGGTGGCTGCTGCTGCGGCACATGAAGTACAGGATATCGCTGGCATGGGCGTACCTCATATACCTCTCCAGCATCTTCTTCACCAATCTGGTCCCGTCCGCCGCCGTCAGCGGCGAGATCGCCAAGCTCTACTTCATCCAGAAGAGCGTGCCGAACACCAGGGTTGATCGGACCTTTGCCGCCGGGATGATGAGCAGGCTGCTCGAGATCATCCCGACCGCCACAGGGGCCATCCTGGGCGTCACATACCTGACCGCGTACTACAGCCTGCCACTATGGGCGCTTGTATTATGTATCGTGATCGCTGCCGCCGTCGGAACCGTCGCGCTGTTCGTCCTCATCATCTCGATGAACGTGACACTCCTTCAATCGACGGCGAATACGGCCCTTCGGGTGGCGTCGAAAATATTCAAAGGCCATAATATGGATGCCATCAGGGACAAAGTCGAAGTCCTCGTCAGGCAATACGAGGCGAGCATCCGGGAGATCTCGGCCAGCAAAGTGCTGATCCTCGAATCGCTGGCGATGATCTTCATCGCATGGGCCCTCGACGTCTCGGTCGCATACGTCGCTTTCGCGGCCGTGGGCTACAACATCCCGATCGGCGTGGTCGTGACCATCTACTCGATGATGGTGCTCGTGTCGCTGATCCCCACTTTCATACCCGGGGGACTGGGGTACGTGGACGGCCTGATGAACCTGCTGTACAGCCTGGCCGGTGTCAGCAAAAACGACGCGTTTAGCGGCACCTTCGTCATCCGCCTGGTCACGCTCTGGTTCCTGACGGCCGTGGGCGGCCTTTGTACGCTCTTTCTCGCCAGGGCGACGGGAAAAGAGCGGCCTGATAAGTAAAATACCTGTATTTTGCGTCTCCGAAAGAAGTGCAACCACCAGCGGCCAAATAAATACAGCCTAATGTTATATACTCGTTGACCAATGTCCTTTTCATGAGCGACTACGTGCCGGTCAACGTCAGGGGTGTCTATTTCGTCAGCACGATCACGGGGCCGCAGGCCGTGGTTTTTCTATCAGACAACGGCGAACGGATGGTGCCCATCTACATCGGGCCCGCCGAGGCCATCTCCATCGACATCGCGCTGAGAAAGGAAACTACGCCCCGGCCTATGACTCACGATCTGGTCAAGTCGATCATGGATAACTGCGGCATCGGCATCGACCGAATCATCATCGACGACCTCGACGAGCAGGTCTTCTACGCACGGCTCATGCTAAGGAACGGGGGACGTGAGGTCGAGATCGACGCCCGGCCCAGCGACTGCATCGCGCTGGCGGTGCGCTCTGACGCCAGGATCTTCATCGAGCAAGGCATACTGGATAAAGTTTCGATAGACAGAAAAGACATCGAGGCCGCGGGAAATATTGAGGACTTTTTCGAATAAAGTTACGGCGATCGCTTCGCCCTGAGCCCTTTTCGGATTACATGTATGTAAACAAGCACGCACGACATTACTTTCACTATGCATGTGCAAATAAATGTTAAATAACTTATTCTCAGTATAATGAGAATATGTTCATACCTTTGAATAGCGTTAAGGAAAACGGATGGCCCAATGTGCTCGCCATCGGGGATACGGCGAGCGTCTTCTTCCTGCTCAGCCTGTTATCCTCGTATAAGCTGAACGTGTTCATCGCAGATACGGGCGTAGACAACTCGATGCCGCTACAGTTCAGACGTGGTGACAGGAGCGCTCCCGACGTGGCGGCTGCCTATTACGACTTCTTCGACTCACCATACCGCATAGGGGCCGGGGTGATCCGGCGCATGAACTTCGTCGTATATACCACTGGCAGAGGCTACGTCTCAGGCTGGGCCCGACGGTTCCGCGTGCCCTCGGCGTTCATGAAGCGCCGGACTGACGGGGCCATATTCGAGACAGAGGGGGTGCTGCCGGACGCAGGGAGCCTTGCCGGGAGCCGCACCGTAGAAGGCGCTATCTCTGCCATCATAATGGGGCTGGCAGACGCCGCCGTCTCCGGACGCTACATCCCTGCGTCATCTATCGTGACAATAGATGCAGACGGGAGTGGACGACTTTATCCTCCGGCTGAAAAGAAGCTCCCGCCTAAGGTCGTTCCTGAGGAAACCTCATACAGTACCTGGGACGGTATTGTGGAGGTGTTGCAGCCCGGAGAGAGCGCCGTCATTGACATGCCCGATGCATCCGGGCCTGTCCGAGTGTCGGTCAGCCCTACCCCGGGGCCGAAGCTGATCGAGCTCGGCGTGCCGGAACTGCACGTGTTGAAGATCGAAGGGCCTAGCGGAAGGTGCATCGAGCTGACTGGGGATCTACAGCGCGTCTTCGACGGAGCGCTGTAATGGTCTAAGTACTTGGAACCTTCTTGGATAACTGGCAGTTCGAAGGTCACATCTTGCAAGCCATCGATACAATGCGATCGAGAAGCACATCGATGCCGGCGCCGGATCTCGCGGAAACGTCCATGACGATGACCCCATCGCCTGCACTCCTCCGGATCAGGTCGGACGACGCTCCGGGCAGGTCAGTCTTGTTTGCCAGCACGATGCAGGGGATTCCGTGGGCCTTCAGTTCCGAGAGGATGTGCTGCTCGAAGTCGGTCATGCCCCTGGTGGCGTCGGCGACGACCAGTCCCATATGCAGCCCGAAGGCGACGACCTGTCGGGCGACGTCGAAGCGCTCCTGGCCAGGTGTTCCGTAAAAGAAAATCCGGATGCCGTCGTGCTCCCGGACCCCGAGGTCGAAGGCGACCGTAGTTGTCCCGTCGCTGTTGCGAGCCTCCGTACCATGCGAGCACGGGCTGATTGCCCGGACCAGCGACGTCTTCCCGGAATGGTACGACCCGAAGATCACGACCTTCAGGCGGCGCTCACCGTCATAATGGTTAATATGGTCCGAATGATGCTCGAACATCCTTCCCCTTCCATTCCAAATCTATTCGCATGCAGGGAGATATCCTTTTTCCTGATGGCACTATGGGCACAATGGATAAAATGAGACTGTTTCGGCTGCCAGCAAGCGGCTCTCAATAGCATCTGTTCTGGTCGTCGTGTCAGTTGTGCCAGCAGTGCCATCAACAAATTGATATACCCTGAGCATTGAATAAAAAGGACGTGAACGCCAGACTAGGTTCGAATGAACTGATGGAACTTCTGATCGCATTTGTCGTGCTTACAGTAGCGTTTAGCATCATGCTTTCCGGAGGATTCCAGCGGCTGAGCACGGAATGGTTTGTAATATCCGGCATCGGCGTCGGCACTGGCTTCCTGCTTCACGAGCTGGCCCATAAGTTTGCTGCGCAGCGATTCGGCTATACGGCGGAGTTCAGGCTGAGCATGAACGGGTTACTACTGACGATCATATCTGCGGCCATCGGGTTTTTGTTTGCGGCTCCGGGAGCCGTGGTCATCAGCGGCCGCGCATACAACCCCGGCAGTCCCTATGAGCCTGCGACGGGAAACATGGACGATGACGAATACTGGGACAAGCTCAGCAGCCGTAAAGTCAACAGGCCAGAGCTGGTCATCTCAATAGCCGGCGTGATAACGAACCTGCTGCTGGCGGCGCTTTTCCTGATACTGTATAAGGCAAACTTCTTTAACGACTGGTTGCTGAACCAAGCCTTCTTTTTCGGCTTTTACATCAATATAGTGCTCGCGGCCTTCAACATGATACCCTTCGGGCCGCTGGACGGGGCGAAAGTCCTGAGGGCAAGCCCATTAATCTGGGCTGTGATCGGGCTGCCGGTGATCTTCGCATGGCTGCTGATTATCACGGGTAACGCATACCTGTTCCTAGGGCCGCTGGGGATCTGAATAGCAGCATTTTCCCGTGAATGGGAGCAGTCGCCTGAGAGCCCTTCGGCCTAAGCAAGAGGACACTCAGGTCCGTTC